>CAZHQP010000004.1:0-29312 GCA_964534735.1 uncultured Roseivirgaceae bacterium | reverse complement strand
GCTCAGCTTTATGATACTTAATCAAAACTTCCTTCATGAAATCGGGACAATCAGCACACACTGCAGCAGGAATAATTTCCTTTTTAATTGTTGCAGCGGAATAGTCTGAGTTGAACTCCAGTGCCGCGCCTACTTTACTCTGCGAGTCGCTTTTAGAAAGTGATAACAGATCGTCACCGTTTTTAGGGAGGTAGGCAGATACATAGACCAGTTTATCAATCTTACCCGGTATATTTTCAGCCACTTGCGAGATTACAATTCCAGCCATACTATGTCCAACCAGAATAACTTTTCCGGTCTGCTGGTTAACCGCATCGGTAACGGTTTTAACATAATCCGATAATTTAATTGTTGAGGCGGAGGTCAAATCAATTCCATGTCCTGGCAGGTTAACTACGACAACATTTGCTTTTAGGGCAAGCTGATTTCGCACAAAACCCCAGGCGCTTGCATCCGACCAGGCACCGTGAACCAGCACATAAGTTGGGTAATTCTTTCGCTGAGCTTCAAGTTCTGCGATAACGAGTTTAGCCGCGGCTGCTCCGGAATTTTGTTGCTGGCCCGTGATAAGATTTCCATCTTTAATTGCAAATGCTGTAAAAGGTTCTCCAACGACAAACCGGGTATTTGTCATTTTCCGGGCTTCATCCTCAATGCGGAATGGCTGAATTTTCATTCCGACATAATTATCGGCATACTGCTCTTCACTTGCCGCAAAGCCGGTCCATCGTTTTCCATCAACCAGGAATTTACCATCGGGCAATTTGGTCTTCAGAAGGATACAGGTGCCATGACATATCGCAGCAGTTGGTTTCCCTGTAAGATAGAAGTCAACAAAGAATTTGTGCAGCTCAACATTATCGATAAACGTGTACATCGGCCCTTGCCCGCCACATACAAAAATGGCTTTATAATCGGCCGGGTTTATGGAAGATAATTTCAGGGTATTTTTCGTCAACGCAGACTTTGTGGCGTCTTTCTTGAAACCCAGCGACACGTAGTCAAACGCTGCATACTTGCTTTCATCTTCGGGATCGCTAAAGCTGTCGAACTTAATTTCTCCGCCATCCGGACTGGCAATGTCGACTGAATAACCGGCTTCTGAAAACTCCCAATATGGATGCGCAAGCTCGGCATACCATACTCCTATCGGCCACCCGGTCTGCTTACTGGTGGCCGGGTTTGAGGCAATCATTAAAATTTTTCCATTGTTGCCGGCATTGTGTTGAGCATCTCCGATTCTTGATATGCAGAGCAGCAGGATAAGTAAAAATATTTTTCTCATAATCATTAATTTTGCTTTGATCAACTCAAAAGTGGCTCCGACATGTTCCCTTTATCAATATATTAACCCTTAAGTAGGATACTATCCTTTAGGAAAGTATTGACGGATTTAGTTAATTAACAGGTCTCCGTAGATTTGCAGATATACTGAAGTCGTGATTCAACCGGTAACTTGATACCTTTACCCTATGCCCGATTTTATTTACGATAAAAAGATTTATTACAATCCGGTGGAATTTGCCATGGACCGGATCGGTGGCACCTGGAAAATGTCCATACTCTGGCGGCTCCGCGATAGAACCCTTCGCTACAGCGACCTGAAAAAGGACTTGCCGCACATAACGCACAAGATGCTTTCAAGTGTATTGCGAAAATTAGAAGCAGAAGGATTTGTAACACGCAAAGTCTATGCGGTTGTTCCTCCAAGGGTTGAATACACAATCACCAAACGCGGAACCAAGGCGATACCGATTATCATGACAATTCGTAAATACGGAACCGAACTCATGAAAGAGTTTGGTGTGCATTCAGAAAACAAAAAATAAGAACAATAACGCTACCTGAAAGTTAAGGTGGTTAATCGGTAACCAAAGCATGGCCAAACAAATGGTTGTACTTCTGGCAATGAATCACAACATATTTGTATTGTGTAAAATCCGGAATTCCCGGAACTGCATAGACCTGGTTGCCATTCGTTGAAGTGAGTTTCCCAAGACTAATAAAATTCACGGGCATCGCTTCCCTGGAAACATATACATACAAATCGGGTCCGTTGGTTGTTGTAAAGTCTGTCAGCTTAACTTCAAATGTTTCATCTTGGTTTCTGAAAATCTCTGCTGTGCCGGTAACCTTTCCATAGGGGCCGTTTGAAAATTTACCTGAATACACGAGCACTGCATCCGGGTCTGTCATTTCGTCAATTTTTTTTGTCGGTGCTAATGTCTCATTCTCACATCCAGAAACAGAAATGAGTAAGAGAATCGGTAGAAGGGATTTTACTTTCATGGTAGTGATTTATAATTTCCAATAAATTTCAGGTGCGAAAACAATACTTCGCGTCAATCCATCGGGCCTTACCTCCCGGAAAACAAGCGGTGTACCGGCCGAGAATCCAATACCGATCATTCTGTTAATATTCCAAACGGCTGATAGTGTTGCATTCAGTGTAAGCCCCTTCGATCCTTCAATAGAAATCGGGTTGTTGCTGATGTTGCCATCGATGTATGTATCTTCGGATATATGATAGATCGCAAGCAGTCCGCCACTAAAGGACAACCTTTGTTTCATGGCATAAGTATACCCGACCCTGATCAATACATCGCCTTTTCGGTTAAAATCATTGGAAGGCGGATACTTATCGGCTTCCTTTGCATTCCAATAAGCTGGTAAAAAGTTATTCCGGTTAATGCCGCTCAAAGGCTGCTGCCAGCCTGCTGAAAATTGCCAAAATGAGTTTGTAATCGAAATTCCTGTAATCAGGTCAATGGTTCCCAGGCTACTTTGATATTGCATCGGTAATGCCCTCCCTTCTGATTTCAGATTACCTTGATTGAGCGGAAGTTTCGTTCCCAGTGTGAAGGCAGTACGCCATTTTCGGTTCCTCGTTGTTTGATAGGTTCCCGAAAGAAAGAAATCTCCCGCACCCGAAGCATTTCCGAGATTTCCGGAAGCGTAATTAGCGGTAAGTTTTGCCTGAAGAGACCACCGCTCCGAAAATTGATTGTCGTACTGAATGCCCGGGGTGAATACAAAGACATTCTCGTCACCGATTCCTGCGGGCAGCAGCAGAGTTACTTTCGGACCCCGCAGAACAGAATCACGTTGCTGCTGATTCAAACTTCCGATTGTACAAAAGCCTGCATCGCTGCAACCTTGCGCAAGAGCCGGAACCCAATATCCCGTCACGAAAGCTGCCAGCAGGAAAATTTCGCGCATCCTTTTCATCTCAACTATATGGCTATAGGTTCTTGATAATATCCGCAATGCTTGCGCGGTTCCTGTAGTCGGGATCAAAATGACGGTACACGATCTTGCCTTTTTGATTAATAATGTAAACCGCGGGTACGGGAAGATTCGCACCATTAACACCGTTCATTGTATTAAAATCCAAACCATACGTTTTGTATCGGGTAACCGTTAATGAGTCAACCTGGTAGTTAACACGATAACTTTTCATAATACTCATTCCCTCATCGTACAAGACGGAATAAGACGCCTTTGTTTTCTCAATTGTTTTTGAGATGTTATCGGGTTTCTCCGGTGTTACCGCCAATACCACTGCCCCTTTTGCATGAATGAATTGCAGTGAATCTTCGAGTGCCTTAAGTTCTCTGTTACAGTAAGGACACCATTGGCCCCGGTAAAACACCATCACCACCGACTGTTTTTTAAGGAGATGCTTTAGACTTACTTCTTTTCCGTACTGATCTTTTCCAACAAAGTCAGGTGCCGGATCACCTGCGTTAAGGCCCTGCGGTTCCGCCTGGGCAAGAGAAAACAGGTACCAGCTGTTCAGAAGAACTATTAAAATAATTTTTTTCATCATGTTTTATTTACGGAAATGTATCGCTTTAACTCTTCAGGGATTGTCAGGCAGCTGACATTATTAACAGATGCAGGAGGGTATTTTGCAGCGTAATCTTATTGCTATGCTTTCTCCTTTCGAATATGTTGTGGTTTTAATATCCATTATCCTGGGTATGGGCATCACCCAGTTAATCTCCGGATTGGCCGCGATCGTTCTTCGCTGGAACACTGTTAAAATTTACTGGCCGCATCTTGTTCTCGTGATATTGATATTTATTATTCATATCCAGGATTGGTGGGCCACGTATGAGTTACGTAACAATACACATTGGCAATTAGCCATGTTTTTGTTCATCATTCTGTATCCTGTAAATCTTTATATCCTGGCCAGAATATTATTTCCTATCCGGTGGACTGCAGCGACTATTGACCTTAAGGCATTTTATTTTGAAAACTTCAGAAAAATCTACCTGTTTATGATTTTTCTGCCTATTCATTCCATCATCGACAATTGTTATCTGGCATCTTATAGATTACAGGATCAGGTACTTCAGTTTTCCCTGATTGTTATTTTAGGTATTGTCATTAAACTGAATAGAAAAGAAGAATGGGTCCACAAACTTCTGGCTATTCTATTTCTCGGAATGTGCCTGGCAGCTTTCGTTGTCGGCTGGGGGGATCTCTTAATAACAAACTGATAATTGTGTGACCGAAATCACCTGAGAATGTATCAGAGCTTGACTAAGAATAATTCTCGATTATGCTGAAGTTTAATCTTTCTGCTATTGTCAATTTTATCGTATTGCCGTACCATCATCGACATCCTGGGATTTTTCAAAAATTCTTCCCGATGCTTTTGGATGAAGGTCCAGTATAACGCATCCCACGTATCACACCACGCTTCTTTCTTGTAATTGCTCATTTTGAGTATGTAGTTTGAACCGGAAATATAAGGCTTGGTGCTCATGAACCCACCGGCCGCATACTGGCTCATTCCATAAACGTTGGGAACCATCACCCAGTCATACGAGTCGATATAAAATTCCATAAACCAGCGATAGATGTCGTCCGGCCTGAATTCGCACAAGAGCATAAAGTTTCCGATGATCATCAATCGTTCGATGTGATTGGAATACGCATGGTGCGTTACGCCCTTGATCACCTGATCTACCGGCAGAATTCCTGTTGTTCCCGTCCACAATGATTGCGGGATTGGCCGGTCATGATTCCAATGATTGGATTTTCTGAGCCGGGTACCTTCGCGCACATAAATTGCCCGAATGAATTCCCGCCAGCCGATGATCTGCCGGATAAATCCTTCCAGGGAGTTCAGCGGAATTTTTTTAGACTCACTGAACGCAATCGCCCGGTCAACAATTTCAGCGGGTGTGATGAGGCCGATGTTCAGTGCCGGGGTTAATACCGAATGAAACAGGAATGAATTAGAAGAAACAATCGCGTCCTGGTAAATCCCGTAAAACTCAAACCTCTTTTCTAAAAAGTCATCAAGCTCACGCAACGCTTCCTGTCGGGTAACCGGATAACTGAAATTTTCCAATGTGCCATAATGGTCGCTGAAGTTGTCACGGACGTATGCACACGCTTCCCGAACAAATTTGTTGTTCGTAGTTTTTAACCGTTCAGGCACATAGGCTTGTGCCGGAATTTTCTTCCTGTTTTCGACATCAAAATTCCACTGCCCACCGATTGGCTTGTCGTCCTGAATCAGGATATTAAATCGCTTTCGCTGGTCGATATAAAAATTATTCAGAAAATAGCGCGGATGTTTGCTGAAATAATCATCCAGGTATGAGACCGAACAGAGAAACGCGTTAGATTGATACCTGTTTAATTTAATATCATACTGTATGGAAAACCGACTAAGCCGCCTCTCCAGCAGGTAATCATCCGCCTCGGCATAATGTGCTGTGCGGATACCCTGTTCCTTCAGCCAGGTAAAAACAGCAGACAGGTCTCTGAATTTTATGACATCCAGGTAGTGGACGGTATACCCATGATCTGTAAGTTCGCTTTCATAAGCCTTCATGGAAGCCCGGTGAAGAACAATCTTTTTCTTATGGAATTTATACTGGCTGAAAAATAACGCATCTTCTATCAGCACAACCTGCCGGCTACGAATCAATGCCGGGCTGGATTCATAGAGTTGATGCGGGAAAACCAACGAAACTTCAGTCATATCCCAGATAACACAAACAGGCATGCAACTGTTTACGCAGATGTTAGGATAATAGCATTGATTATGGCAAAATCAGGTGATCTTTCTCCTGCGCCAAAGTTCGCAGATCATGAGGGCAGTCATAATTCCCAATAATATCCAGGCTGTACAGCCAACGATTCCGCTGAATTTCTGGGCGAATGTCAGCAACGCCCACAGCCACGGGACAACACACCAAAAAACCCGGGTTCGCTGATACGTTACATACACAATTACGCAGCCTGTAATGTAAATTATAATTGCCCAGGCTTCAACCGTCAGCGGACCCCCTCTCCAACCAAGCGATAGCAGCACATTGGTACTGTATGGGATCATGGCAACAATGAGCCAGCCGGCATGCAACGCAAAAGGAATAAACGACAATCGATCAAAGTCAGAATGAAAACTTGTTTCACTGTTCCTGATCCGAAGCACAATGACAACTGCCAACGTCATCATTACCCACTGCAGGAAGTAAGGAATGATAAATGCCCCGGTTCCGACCAGCACGATCCAAACCAGGTTTAAAGTGACGCTTGTAGTAATTAACCATCGGGAAGAATAAAACTTCGAATCGTTCCTCAGTCCCGGACTCAACTGCAGAAGCGAGAACAATAAAAATCCGAGATAGATTACTCCCCAGATTCCAAATGCGTAGCCCGGAGGCAATGTCAGGTTTTCAGCCTCGTAAGAATTTTGAGAATCGCTGACCCGTTCGAGAGAGGTTTTACCAGATGTTACCAGATAGATTCCGGTCAGTGTCATCAGGGTGATCAGCAGGTTAATGATATGCCAGTATTTTTTCATGGAGCTGGAAGGCTATTTAAAATTTCAATGCGCTGGAATTCTGAAGGTTTTTTCAAATGCTGCGTTCCGGAACCCTTCGCGGGCAGCGTATTATCCTGATCGTATCGACAGGCATCAACCGAAGATACAGATTCAGCCTGGCATAACATATCCATCTCCGCGTGGCCCTGACGAGTTACCTTGAAATCAAAGCAATCAATTTTTACACACATGCCAAATATTTTAATTCGTTCTCAACGGTGATCTGACCAAGTTCGTACCGGATAGCCGGTAGCGAAATAGCGTTGTTGTCCTGAAGGACGAGCGAATTAGGCACAAGAAGCAATAAAATTGAATCATCGCAAGAGTGAACTGCAGGATTTGGACCGTGAACCGTAAACTTTGTGGAGTGGAAATTTATTTGATCAAACTTTTAAGAATTTTCCGCAAGCGGAAGTCTTCTTCTAAAGCCCCTGGCTCAATCCCGATTCATGACAGTTTGATCTCATAATCACGCAGTTCGCTCCTCATGCGCTAACCACGCGTGCTGTGTTTCGGTTTATACTGCAAATCAAACACAAACTTTATGAATATGAGAAAAAATAGTTTTTTAAAGATCAGCGCAAAAATGTTGCTGCTCACAATGGGGTTATCTGTAGTCACGATGAGTTGCAGTGACGATGATGACGATAATGGCAACACGCCTTCGCAAACTGTTTTGGATATCGCAGTTGCCAATCCTGATTTTGACGTCCTGGCAGCAGCAGCTACCAGAGCTGGACTGACCGGGGTACTAGGTGGTTCTACCCAATTGACTGTTTTTGCTCCTACCGATGAAGCCTTTATCGCGCATCTTGACGCAGACGATGAAGCGGAAGCGATTGCGGCAGTAACTGCTATGGATGCAGCAGACGTTGCCGATCTCTTAACTTTCCATGTCATTAGTGGTAGTGAAATTGAAGCAGGAGACCTTACTGACGGAGCAACAGCGACTGTTACAACTGCACGTAGCGGAGCAAACAATAAAGCCTATGTTACAAGAAAAGGTGCTAACGTAACCATCAACAATGCGCGGGTTACAACAGCTGACGTTGACGCGTCAAATGGTGTAATTCATATCATTGATGCAGTACTGACTCCACCGGCAGGTGATATTGTTGCCGTTGCAACATCTCCTGCAAATGCAGCCAGCTTCAATATTCTCGCTGCTGCGCTTACGAAATCTGAATTAATTACAACGTTGCAGAGTAACGGACCGTTCACCGTGTTTGCACCAACCGATGATGCATTCCTTGCGTTGCTTCGTTCCGCTGCATTTTACAATGATTCAGAGTTAACAGAAGACGAAGCTATTGCGGCAATCAACGGTTTAACTGCAAGTTCTGCACCGTTAAGTTCAACTACCCTTACCCAGGTACTGTTATATCATGTTGTGCCTGCTTCCGGCTATTCGATCAACCTGACCAACAACCAGGTTTTAACAACCGCTAAGGAAGCCGCTCCGAATACGGTGACCATCGGAGTCGGATCCGGAGTAACCGTTGACGGATCTGCATCTGATCCTGCAACAGTAACGGCTGCAAACATTTCAGCCAATAATGGTGTTATCCATGTAATCAACAGTGTATTGCTTCCGTAACTAATTGATTTGTGAAGTTGATTGGTGGGTTTGTTTTGGTAAGAAGTCTCGCAGCAATGCGGGACTTCTATCTTTGATTTTAATCTGTCTGGTCCGGGTACTTCAGGATATTGAATTATGTACATTGATGAACTTAAAACCTAGTTTGTGTTTGGCATTCGCTATCGATATCTGGTAATATTTTTCCTGGGAGCTTATTCATACCTGAATATTCTCTTTACGGTTGGTGAGAAGTTATTCGATTTTGAGATTAGCAAAGGCGCGCTGTTTGCTTCCTTACTTGCCGTAGTGTTTATCGTCTGGGAACTCAACAGGCTTGTTGAAAACTTCCTGCCGAAAATTCAATCCTCCGTAAATCGAAAAATACATCCGCTGATCATTCTCTTTTTCATCAGTCTGATCAATGTGGTGTTCGCTGGAGTAATTGTTCTCGCAGTTCTTTACACGGCACTGGAAATACCTTTTCCTATGAAGCAGGAACATATCACGTTGCTCCTGGCATTTGGATTCCGGATTAACCTGTTTCTGAACTGCCTGAACGCAATTGTGTTCTACATGAACCGGACAAAAAAAGCCCAGGTTGAAGCCGAGCAATTTAAGAAGATCAGCATTGAAGCTCAATTTGAGGCGCTCAGAAATCAAATCAATCCGCATTTCCTGTTCAATTCATTCAACGTGCTGTCAAGCCTGGTTTACAAAGACCCGGATACATCCGCAAAGTTTATCGGCCAGTTGTCGCATGTATACCGGTATCTGCTATACAGCCAGGAAAAGAAGATCGTGCTGCTTAAAGAAGAAATGGAATTCATCAGGGCCTATCTTTATCTGCTTGAGATCCGTTTTGGAGAGAACCTGAAAATTATTATCGGTGAGATGCATGATCATGAGTATTATGTGGCGCCTGCCACCATTCAAATGCTGATCGAAAATGCCATCAAGCACAATGTTGTATCCAGAAAGTCTCCGTTAACGATATCCATTTGGCTGGAATCCGATAGATTATTGATTGCCAATAACTTGCAATTAAAAGAAGTTAAAGAGCCATCAACAAAACTTGGTTTGCAAAACATTATGAGCCGATATGTGTTTTTAAGCGAGAGGAAGGTGATTGTTCGGGAGGCATCAGATCGGTTTCTGGTTTCCATTCCACTCCTTACACTGGAAGAAAAATGAATGTTGCAATTGCTGAAGATGAAACCCTGGCTGCTGATCGCCTCGCAGAGCTGGTGCTGGCATTTGACCCCAAAATCCAAATAGCCGGAAGATTTGATTCGGTGCAGGATATGACTGCGTTTTTCAGTAACAATCAGGTTGATCTGTTGTTTCTTGACATACAGCTTGCCGATGGAAAAAGCTTCGAGCTGTTTAATAAAATTGAATTGCATACCCCTGTCATCTTCACCACTGCATTCGACCAGTATGCCTTACAGGCTTTCAAGCTGCACAGTATCGATTATTTATTAAAGCCAATCCAGGCCAACGAGCTCCAGGCTGCTTTAAAGAAATTCAGGATGCTGCGAGCTGCCCAGACTTTTGATGGGAAGCAGTGGGAAGTTCTCAGGGAACTGGTCAAAAAGCCGGTACAATCCTATAAGCAACGCTTCCTGGTGAAATCAGGGAATAAATTACTGTATAAACAGATTTCACAGGTAGCGTGTTTTTTTGCCGATGGCAAGTTGGCATATCTTGTGACGAGCGATAATAAAAAATTCCTGATTGATCATACATTGGAGGAACTTGAGCGATTATTAAATCCCGAAAACTTTTTCAGAATCAGCAGAAAGTTCATTATTAACATTGATTCGATTGCAGAAGTTAAAGGTTCGGTGAGCAGCGGAATGGAAGTCTTTTTAAATCAAAAGCTTGATCTCCAATTTTCAGTAAGCCGGGAAAAAATAGTAGACTTTAAAAAATGGTTAGACCGTTAGTAGCAGTTCGTATGACAAAATTCATTCTCACTTCTTTCATCGTATTATTGCTTAATCCTGCGACATCGGCACAAATAACATCTTCACGGCCGAATGCAGATTCTCTGAACCTGGAAATTATAAATCTGCGCGCTGACGTAGATCATATCAAACTCAATCTTGGCCGCGTAGAGCAGCGATTCAAAACCGGCATTGTTGTTTCTACCCTTGGATATACAACAGTTATTACAGGAGGGCTGATGCTGGGTCGGAAAAATGACGAGTTGGGAAAAGGCTTACTGATTGCCGGTGGGATTACAGGTGTTACCGGCACAATTCTGATGGTCGATGCATTCAGGTTTCTGGGAGTTGCTTCGGGCCGAAAAAAGAAGCGGTAAACAAGTTTCATGCAGGAATCAACCTTGAATTAATAGCACACAATGACAAAACAATTTATGTTCGCGGGCGCCTCAAGTGCAATGGCCAAACAATCTGCTGTTGTACTCCGGGAGAAAGGTTATTCTGTTATCGGATTGAGCCGCACTGCAATTAACCCGGTTTATGACCGTATTATTGAAATGGAGAATTATTCGTTCAATAGTTTTCCGGCTGTAGATGAACCGCTGGATGGAATTGCCTATTTCCCGGGAACGATTAATCTGAAACCCTTTCAACGGCTTACTTCATCGGACCTGATAAGAGATTATGAAATAAATGCATTAGGTGCAGCTGCGTTTATACAGGCTTACCTTCCCAACCTTAAAAAAAGCATGGGTGCTTCAGTTGTACTCATCAGCACCGTTGCCGTTCAGACAGGCTTACCGTTTCATGCATCGATTGCCATGGCTAAGGGAGCTGTTGAAGGACTCACACGTGCACTCGCAGCTGAATTAGCGCCAGCGATACGTGTAAATTGTATCGCACCTTCACTTGTTGATACACCCATGTCTATCAAAATGATCGATACTGCTGAAAAGATGGATCTTATGAAGAAACGAAATCCTATGCGTAAAGTTGGTGAATCACTGGATATCGCGCATGCGGTCTCATTTCTTTTGTCTGAAGAATCATCCTGGATAACCGGCCAGGTACTTTCCGTAGACGGAGGAATGCACTCACTTAAAGTTTAGTTCAGTTTGATTCTTAATCTTACTTCACGGTAGCACACTAAAAGTACAGAGCAATTACCCTGAAAGCAATTCCTTAATCGTCCGGTTTTGAACTGCCTAATCCGAATTCGAACAAAAAAAATAGAGAGTTTCTCAGAAAAACCTATCCATTAGAAACAATTTCGGGGCATAGATGTTGTAACAGCGTACAAAAAATTCCCCCCTCATGCTTGATTTCCTTACCCGTTCCCTTCGAAGAATCCAAAAAAAACGGAACCTTTACTCTTGTAAATATCCTTGGACTTTCGCTGGGGATGACTGCATTCGTACTAATCGTTCAGTATGTAAGCTTTGAAAAAAGCTACAATTCATTCCACAAAAACCTGCCGACCCTGCACAGGGTGTTAAACGAAAAAGCAAGCGGTGAATTTGATGCTTTCACAGCGCCCGGCATCGCACCCATGGCTGCCGGCCAGGTAAGCGGCATAGAAAGTTTCTGCAGAATTGCAGAAGGTATGAATCTGGGGACAGGGATTGTCAACCTTGAGAATACCGGTAGCGTCAAAGCCTTTCGCGAGGAAGCGTTTGCTTACGCTGACGGAAACTTCTTTGAATTTTTTACCTTCCCAATTCTGGAAGGTGACAAGAAAATTCTTAACCAACCAAACACTGTTGCCTTATCGAAAAAAGCCAGTGAACGCTATTTTGGCTCTGACTCACCGATCGGAAAAACGATTATACTTAACAATCAATTCGGTAAAACTCAATACGCGGTTGGCTTGGTGTATGATAATATTCCTGACTTCTCAGATATCAAGTACGACCTCGTATTCTCACTTCAAACACTTTCCAATAAGGCAAACCTGAACGGAAATGAGATGTGGGCCGGTATGGACGGAACCGGCAGTCAATGGCTTTATACGTATGTGGCTCTGAAAGATGGAGCAGACCGTAATCTTGTCAGCAGTGCCTATACAAAAATACTCTCCGGTGTTAATCCCGAAGATAAAACGATTACGCATTTACAGCCGGTGAAGTCTATGCACCTGGGCGAGTCGCTGAGTGATTCGCTGCCGACATTTGGAAGCTTAAAATTTGTTTACCTGCTGTCCGGCATTGCCATTCTGATCCTTGTAATCGCATGGTTTAACTACGTTAATTTATCCACTGCCGGAGCATTGAAGCGAGCCAAAGAAGTAGGAATTCGGAAAGTCACGGGTGCAACGAAGACCCAATTAATCTGGCAGTTTATGAGTGAGTCGGCATTGCTAAACCTTATCGCTTTTTTAATATCTATTGCATTCATCGCTGCGCTTCAGCAGCCTTATGGTGTACTCATCAACAAACAAATGTCCTTATCCCTCATGCTGGAAGGTAATTTCTGGCTGTGGGCAGGCTTGCTCTTAATAGTCGGGACACTGTCATCCGGTGGGTATACAGCGTTTATACTTTCTTCTTTTAATCCGGCCAAAGTTCTGAAAGGGGTTTTCAGTAAATCTGCAACCGGAATATTTGTCAGAAAGTCGCTTGTTATTCTGCAGTTCTCTATTTCACTGGTTCTTATTTCTGCTACCATAGTTTTATACCAGCAATGGCAATACATGCAGAATAAAGACCTGGGAATGAACGCCAGTCAATTGCTGATTATTCGTGGAGCTGAAGTGAACAAAGATGAAACTTTCAGAACGCGGAGTTCCGAGTTCGAGAACAACATCAGAAATTCAAGCTTTGTGCAGAAGGTTTCGCGTTCAGGTAATGTACCCACTGAAGGATTCAATTTTTCAACGAGTGGAATTGTTCGCCAGGGAGCTCAGCCTCCCCAGACTGAAATAAACTTTGACATGCTAACCATCGATGAGAATTTTATCGATACATATGAAATTGAATTAGTAGCAGGTGCGAATTTCAAAACGGAGATGTGCAATAAAAGCTGGAATGATATAGAATATGTTATTTTGAATGAGCGCGCTGTTGCCGAGCTTGGATTTGAAAATGCGCAGCAGGCAGCGGGTCAAAAAATACAATGGGGTGAGCGTGAGCTTGAGATCCGCGGAGTAATAAAAGACTATCATCACCTCTCGGTTCAGTATGCAATCGGGCCTATCGTCTTCCTGCCCTCGGGAAGCGGAGGCTACTATACCCTCAAGCTAGCCGGAAATAATATCAGTGACCACCTTAAAAATCTGGAGAGTCAATACAGAAAAAGCTTTCCCGGGAACCCCTTTGAATATGAATTCCTCGATCAAACTTTTGAGCTGAAATATACAGCTGAAAAGCAGTATAGTATCATTTTCACAATTGCTTCCGGACTGGCTGTGTTCATTGGATGTTTAGGACTATTTGGCCTGGCAACATACAGCGTTGAGCAGCGCAGTAAGGAAATCGGCATCAGAAAGGTTCTTGGCTCCAGCGTACCACAAATCATCAAGCTCCTCTCAAAAGATTTTCTCGCTTTAGTGATCGTAGCATTTATCATTTCGATACCTGTTTCTGTGTGGGCTCTTGATTCTTGGTTGAATAACTTTGTATACCATATCAATATTGCATGGTGGGTATTTGGTATCGCAGGTTTGGTCACGCTGGTGATCGCATTGCTGACAGTTGGAACACAAGCTTTGAAAGGCGCAGTGAGTAATCCTGTAAATTCGTTAAGAAGCGAATAGATGTATTTCGATTTCAGTCAAAAGAGTGCATTACTACTGATTTTTTTTGCGAATGGGATAGTTTTTACTATCCTTTTGCTTGCTCAGGGTATCAATCATCGAAAAAGCCTCAAGCGTATGGCTTGACGTCTGGAATATGCTGGCTTCATGCGATAAGAACTATCCTGCTGCCGCCAAATGTTACCGGTAATATCCATTACGCTGGACTTACTTAGTTTTGAAGTTATTAATTATGCTTAATGATATTACGCGCCATTTTAGGAAAGATTAATCCATGAAAAGGCAGCACAGCGTACCAATAAATCCTGCCCCACAATCCTTTTGGCCGAAACGTAGCAGTCTGGATCAAAACCGATTGAGAATCCTTCCTGAGAATCTTAAACTCAAGCCAGGCTTCACCCGGAATCTTCATTTCGGCATAAAGAATAAGTCTGCCGTTTTTTCGATCAGCAAGCAGCACGCGCCAGAAGTCCAGCGCATCTCCTGTTTTAAGATCATCCTCACTTCTTCGTCCTCTCCGCAAACCCACGCCACCTACGAGTGTATCCGCGAGCCCGCGAATGCGCCACATCCAATTACCAAAATACCAGCCACGCTTTCCGCCAATAGACCAAATGTTACTCAGTACTTCCGATGAAGGCCTGCTAAAGACTACCTCGCGTTTGTCCGTTAGTACTCCGTGAACCGGAACCTCGATGTTGTCCAGTATCGCACTATCCCTTGTTTGAAGGTATAATGAATCTTTCCAGCTTGAAATTATGTTTTTATGACTGATTCTTTCAAACGCCATGTTCAGCGCTTCACGATAATCATAAAGTTTAGTGGGTACAATCTTATGAATTGAGCTATCGTGACAGACCACTTCATTCTTCATACTTTCAACCAATGCCCTGGCAAGCGAATATGAAGTGGAGGTAACAAATACAAGCCACAAGGAAGAAAGTTTGGGTGTGAGCACAGGAATGCTTAAAATAAATCTTTTCAGACCCCGTACTTCAGCAAATACATAGAGCATTTCTTTGTAGGTCAGAATTTCTGTGCCGCCAATATCAAATGACCGGTTGTACGCTTGTTCCTGAAGCATGACACCGGTAAGGTATTCAATAACATTGCGAATCGCGATTGGCTGACACCTGGTCTTAAGCCATTTTGGTGCGATCATCACAGGAAGTTTTTCAACCAGGTCACGAATGATCTCGAAGGAAGCACTGCCCGATCCGATAATTATTGCTGCCCGCAGAACGGTTAAAGGAACATTTGATGTTCGAAGAATCTCTTCTACATTCCTTCGCGACATTAAATGTTCAGAAAGGTCCCCGTCATTAATTATACCGCTCAGGTAAATGATTTGGTTAGCGCATGTTCTGTTAACAAGCTTAACGAAATTGGCTGCAGAAAGGGTTTCCTGAGTCCGGAAATCTTCTGATCTGGAACTCATGGAGTGAACCAGGTAAAATGCTACATCAACCTGAACCACTATTTTCGAAAGCGAATGCTCATCATTAAGATCTCCTTCAATAACTTCAATATTCTTAAGCGATTCATCTGAGAAGGCATCCCAGTCGAATTTTCTCTGGTGCCTGACAAGGCATATAACGGTATGCCCCGCATCAACCAATACAGGCAGTAGTCGCCTGCCAATGTAGCCCGTTGAGCCGGTTAAAAGTATTTTCATTTTGTTCGAGGCTGTTAAACATTTTACTACACTCAGTAAAACAGCTGATCTGAAAAAATGTTTGAAGCTGAGGGCTTATTCTGACTCTTCAGTATTCACTGTTAAATCATTTACACACTGCCTTTTATGCTATTTTGAAAGCCATTTGTCAGATGGATTTTCCAGTGATATGCATGGCTGTGGTGATCGCCCTGGTGAGTAGTATTCAGGGCTGTTTTCTGAAGTCAGTTATACCATTGCCTCACAGGCACTCAGCCACTTGTCGGCAGTAAGCGGCTTAACAATAACCTTTGCAGCCCCCTGTGCAAGTGCAGTCCGCCACCGGTCGCGATTTTCGGAAATGGTAAGGATAATTATACGTGATGTTTCCCGATGCTTCGGATACAGCTGATTCATGGTTTGCAGAAACGAAGATCCGTCTATGTCTGCCATGAGCAGGTCAAGGAGAATAAGCTCAGGAAGCCTGCCACCGTGTGCTATCTGAAAACTGATAAAGTTCAACGCCTTAACCGCGCCCGGGTATGAGACGATTTTCCAGTCGTGGCTGGTCCGCGCAACAATCTGCTCAGCAATGAAGCGGTCAACCGGCTCATCATCGATAATCAACACCGTCTTTGTCATCTGTTTCAACGCTGCGTTCCGCAAGCTTGCGATTTTACACAGAATACCCTGCCTCAAATAATCAATTTCGATATTGACAAAAGTCAACGTGATTATTAGCAACCATCCGCTACCTTGTTAGCTTTTATCGCCACCCATGTTATCGAGCCTTCTCTCCGGAAGCTTCCGGCTTAAAACCGAGCAAATCTTTGAAGGATTAACCCCCGAAGAGTCTGACATATTGCTGCGCTCGGGTGCAACACATCAGTATCGCAAGGGTGAGATCATCTTTCGCGAAGGTGGCATCGCTACCGGTATTTATCACATTAAATCAGGTCGGGTTAAGAAATATAAAGCAACTGCTAAAGGCGGTGAACAGATCATCTATATCTGTTCGGAAGGCGAGCTGCTCGGCTACCATGCCGTGCTGGGGGAAGAACACTATCCTGATTCAACAGCTGCTATTTCAACGGCTGAGATCATGTTCATCCCGAAGGAAGCTTTCCTGCATGTACTCAGTCATTCTTCTACCCTTTCCAACCGGCTGCTGAAAGCACTTGCACATGAATTCAGTGTTTATATCAACAGTTTTACGCACCTCGCTACTAAAACCGTTCGCGAAAGATTGGCTTTTAACTTATTGGTACTTGAAGAAAAGTTTCGTCAGCCTGATTCAGCACCAGGCACAATAGACATTCAGCTTTCCCGGACAGACCTGGCTAACATCATTGGCACGGCAAAGGAAACACTCGTACGCTTGCTCAAAGACTTTAAGCAAAAGAAGCTTATCCAGACAACAGTATCATCCATACGCATTATCAACCGGGAAGGAATTATTACTGAAGCAAATCTTATGGGGCATAGAAAACCGCCACAGAAAAAAGCCATGTTATAAGTTGTTAGTGCTGTGTGTTGAGTTCGCAACTGGTAACATTAGGAAGCTGCACAATTACCCGTGTGCCAATGTCGCGCATGGAATAGATGTTGATCTTTCCGCCCAGCTTGTTCACGATTTCCC
This sequence comes from uncultured Roseivirgaceae bacterium, assembly GCA_964534735.1. Classification (GTDB taxonomy): domain Bacteria; phylum Bacteroidota; class Bacteroidia; order Cytophagales; family Cyclobacteriaceae; genus UBA2336. The sequence goes on along the minus strand of CAZHQP010000004.1, from coordinate 11,890 downwards.
GGGTAATGTATAATCCCAATCCTGCTCCCCGGCTATTCTCAGAGCCTCTGTAAAACATGCTATACACATTCGGCAGAATGTCGGGTGGAATTCCTGTTCCATTATCTTCAACAGCAATGCGGCATTCAGTCTGTGATACAATTACCTGGATCGAAACACTGGGGGCCCGTCCGGCTTTACGGAACGAATATGCATTGGAAAGTATATTGGTCAATATTATAGCAATGCGGTTGCCATCTGAAAAAGCCGGTATGTATGTGACCAGGTCGGTATGCTTTTGAACAATTTGCTCCGGGTCAAGGTGTTCAACCTTCTTCAGTGCGTGGTTGATGATCTGGTTCCAGTCAATCTCACCCAGGTGAATTTCATTGCGGGCATTGCGTGAGTAGTCAAGGATCTCCTGGATCGTTTCATCCAGATGCGCAACACTTACACGCATCATGCTGAGCATCGGGCGGATGGCTTCCAGATTTGTCTCCAGATTGGCAAGATTGAGCAATCCCAAGATAGAGGCTAGCGGCCCGCGCAAGTTGTGCGAAACGCTGTACACCAATGCATCAAGCTCCTGGTTGATCTTGAGCAGTTCATCATTTTGCCTGCGCAGTGTGTGCCGTGAGTCGCGCTTCAGCTTTTCAAGCTTACGCTTTTTTACTGCGCTGCGAATGGCAGAAGGCAAGCGCACCAGGTTAGATTTTAAAATATAATCGTCAGCACCATCCCGCAGACATGCAACCGCATAATCGTCTGATACAGTACCTGTAACAAGAATGAATGGAGTAAGCGACCGTTCTTTCAGGCATATCTTCAGCGCTTCGCGCGAGTTAAACCCTGGCAGGCCATGATCAGACAGCACCACATCTGGCCGGAATTTTTTTATAGCCGTGCGGAACTCGGACTCTGTATCCACCAACTCCGCAACAAATGACAGGTTATCCTTGCGCAGCTCACGCTGAATAAGCATAGCATCCTCACTGCTGTCTTCCAGCATAAGAATGCGTAATGCAGGTTCATTTTCCATAGACGTTTATAAAAGATTACCGGTTCGTAAAACGATTCCAGGTTCAGGCGTGATAGGTTCTTTAAGTTAGTAATAAATCAGGCTGAAATCAGTCTCACTGTACCTTTTTACGACAAATCACACTTTCCAATATTGACTTTTGTCAATACACACGTTGATCTGTAATAAACAGCTTATCTGCGCTGTTTCTGCCTTCCGGCCTGCCGTATGCCTGTATGAATTCGAAGGCGGAAGGCTTTTGACTTCCCAAAGTAACAAACACACGTAAGATAATCGCACCTCATTTCGAGGGAATCTAACGGCCGTCTCCCGGACCAGTGCAAGCTTAAGGAGCATAAACCATGCATATAAAAGAGCGTAAGCATCATTTCAGCGAGCGGAGTCATGCAGCTGACGAATTCTGTTTCAGAAAGACTTATCTTTCGGCCCAATCAAACTCAGAACTATGAAAAAATCACTACTCACGATCATCGTAGCATTATTCATTGCCTTAACAGCCTTCTCGCAGGGCCAGGTTCAGAAAGAATCTTCTAATCTCATTGCATTTGCCAGCAGCCAGACGCAGCAGCTTGCGCAGGCTTTCCCGGCCGATAAATATACATGGGCTCCAGGCGCAGGCGTTCGTTCCGTGTCAGAAACTTTCGCACACATTGTGGCGGCCAATTATATGTTTGCTTCCAAGCTGGGCGCAACCGTTCCGGCAGATGTAAAAATGGAGTCACTGGAAAAAGATCTGAAAACAAAAGAAGCAATTGCAGCCGAACTTAAGCGTTCATTCGACCTGGTTATCAATGCAGTAAAAACAACCAAAGACGACATGCTTTCAAAAAAAGTAGAGTTTCCGTTTCAGGGAGAGTACACCGGTATGTCAGCCATGCTGATTGAGGTTGGTCACACAAATGAACACCTCGGCCAGTTGATCGCCTACGCCCGCATGAATGGCATTACGCCTCCGTGGAATGAGAAGAAGTAATTCCGGGATCGCGGACCTGTTCCGCGATCCCCCTCAAAAAATAAAATTCAAGTGATTAAATGGCCGGGATTTCCGGTCATTTTTTTTGTGGTGGTTATTACTGCCTGAAAAGCCTGATCGTGTAGTCGAGTAATTTTTTGTTCCCGAATTGTCCATGCCCGGGAACAATGATCTTCACGTGTGGATATGCGGCTTTGATTTTTTCAACCGTACCTGACCATGCCGGAACATTTGCGTCACCTAAAAAACCTTTTCCAGCTTTCACTTCCTTTATCAGGCATCCTCCGAACAAAATATTTTCGCTGGGGAAATAACCCACTACATTATCCTTTGTATGCCCTTCTCCGAAAAACGTTACCATAACTTTTTCGGCCCCGACTTTTAAAACAAGTGAGTCTGTGAAGCTATGGATAGGTACCGGATAACCGCTTGTCCTGGCGAGCTCAATTGTTTTGAAGTTTGCATACGATGGGATGTTGTTTTCGTGAAACGTACTCAGTCCGGCCAGGCAATCGTTATGAAAATGAGTTGGGATGATGGCTACTATCGTACACTTGAGCGTTTCCTTTACCCAGTGTATTAACGCAATAGCTGTTTCATTTGTCGTAGGTGTATCGAAAATAATTGCTTCACTCCCGTTTTTAACAACCAGGCCATTGCACGGCACATTCCCGAAATCATTGGTTTGCAAAAAAGTTGTGTGCTCAAATGAATTTTCGGAAAGTCGTGTGATCACCAGGCTGTCGGATAGATAAACCTGCTGAGGCTTGAGTTTAGCCTGCTTTTGGGCAATGCATGGTGTGGATACTGCATAAGTTACAAGAATAAATGCGGTATGCAGAAGATACTTCATATACTTTCAGGGACAGATTTTTAAAGGTAATGACATTTTAGTTCTTCAGAAACAGCAGGAATAAGTATATTGTATTTCTGACCCAATCTTATCATGAGAAAGCGAGCGCGTTATCTGATCTTTGTCATTGTTCTTCTGAGTACGTTCCCCGTACAGGCCCAAACCAATGAACAGCAGGTTCAGCAAGCTGTTAGTAACACATTTGATGCTTTATCAGCCAAGGATGAAGCAACGCTGAGAAGCCTGTGCACGGCAGATGTGCGGTTTAACGAATACGGTGAAGTCTGGACCATCGACACACTCATTATTAAGGCTATTACCAAAAACACCATAGCCGATTTTAAACGAACTAACCAGCTGGATTTTATCAGTACAACCATACAAGGCGATGTCGCATGGACTACCTACAACCTTCACTCAACAATCCGTGCAAACGGCAGGAACGTTGAAGCCTACTGGATGGAAACAGTAATTGCCGTTAAAGACGAAAAAAAATGGAAAATTAAGGTCCTGCACTCCACACGCGTCAATAAATAGCAAGCCGATTAACGTCTGTGTTACAGGCACAGGCTAAGCCGGTTTATAATAATGCAGCACCGCACCGGAAGCGTTAAATGTTTTTGTACGGATAAGCTTTAGGATAAGCTTATCGTTGATTTTTTTAAATAGTGTGAGCCCGCTGCCCACAATAACCGGGTGAATACAAAGCTGAAACTCATCAATCAGGTTGAGTTCAGTTAATGCTGAAATGATGCTCGGGCTGCCGGCAACGATATCGTTACCGGACTTTTGTTTAAGTGAGGCTACTTCTACTTCCAGGCTTTTAGAAGCAAGACGTGAATTTTCCCAACTCACGCTTTTAAGCGTATGAGAGAAAACAACTTTTGAAACATGCTGTATAGCCTGTGCAAAATCATCCATATTTTTCTCTCCGCTGGGTTTCTTCACGAGTTCGGGCCAGTAGCTCTCCATCATTTGGTACGTTGTTCTTCCATATAAAAGATCGCCTGCGCTTCTCAGGAGGCCGGTGTAGTGACGGTGCGTTTCTGCATCCGGCACACCGGCTGTGTGATCGCAATATCCATCAAGTGACAGGTTTATCGCTGCTATTAGCTTTCTCATTTTATCTGATCATAGTAGAGTAATTCTTTTATTTCTCGTTGTCACAAAAGTTATTCTTTTGTCCAAATCCTGGTATTGAGATTGAGGTCTTCAACGATCCCGGTAGCGAGCATCAGGTATTTGTTATATTTCACCATCCGGTTATAGTTGACTAATGTTCCGTAGATTCTCGGCTCAAAAAGATTTTCGCGTACCGGGATCGCGATATATACACGGGATTCGATAAACGACAAGTTAATAGTACCGGACTTCTTACGAAATTCAAGAATCCGCTGCATCAGCGAAGGAGACAGAATGTAGTGTGCCTCAACTGCATTGGTACCGTATATAGCAAACGCCCGTTCAAATTCCACATCATCCACTTTTATCAACGGATCCCGGTTCATGTTCATCTTCTGCAGCATGGTACCAAATCCTCCGAACAATTTTTCAGCAGTATCCGCCAGAACGACAGTCCGACCTGTAAAATGCTTATTAAAGTCGGCTGCAAACAGAATTCCTTTGAAAATTGTTCTCCACTCTGTAGACTTTGTCTGGCCGTCATTTCGCTCTGTCTTCTCTTCAGCATGTACTTCCGAAAAACGAATGGCCGTGCTTCCCAGTTTACCAGTAACCATATCTTCACTTTGATACCGGTGAACAGTATCCAAAAAAAGCCGGCTCTGTCGGTAATCTCCCTGGCTCATTCCACGGTTAGCTTCGTACGTAAGGCTCGGATCTGCAAAGGTTACCATTTTTCCGATCACTTCGTTTTTAAACTGAGTCTTTAACGTAGTGATGTTCTTTGAAAACTTGAAGAAATAAAAGAGCGCATAAAGTATGCCCGTGAAGATCATCCCACCGACAGAACCCATGCTGATACTCATAAAAAACTGCGCTCCTTCGGCCTCACCGGAATCCGGGGCGGTAGCGAGATTGGAAGCAGTGATAAATCCAACAATAGCACCCGCCAGAAAAAGAACAAACAGGATCAAAAAAGGAGCCATGCCCCTTACAATCTTGCCACGATCGGCCTCGAGTTTATTCAGGGCAGGTAAAAGCGCAGAGTCGTAGAACGACTTGAATTCTGATTCGGACTTCAATGGGTGACGGGTTTAGTTTAAAATTAGCCTTTTAAGTCGGACTATCAATCCAGTGCATCTCATTAAATTGCTGTATTCCCAAGTGACTTCTTCTTCCGGCTTATGTCTGTAAAAAATGAGTACACACTTCAGGGAATTCAAAGCCATTCATTACCGCGTGTTAAGGATCAAGCAGAATAACGTCTATCTTTTTGTGCCTGTATGTCAGAACAGTGTTTGTAATACACCCACTGGTTGTACCGGTTCACTGCGATAAAATCCTTAGTTTTAGAAACGAGAATTGACCGATGAAACTCGCCACCTATAATATTAACGGTATCAATAACCGCCTGCCTGTATTGCTCCGCTGGCTCAGTGAATCAAAGCCTGACGTTGTATGCCTGCAAGAGCTTAAAGCAACCGATTCACAGTTTCCTATCAAGGCGATTAATGCGGCAGGATACCAGGCAATCTGGCATGGTCAAACTTCCTGGAACGGAGTTGCCATTCTTTCACGCAAGCTCCCGATACAGGAGCTCAGGCGTTCCTTGCCAGGTGATAAAACCGATATGCACAGTCGCTACCTCGAAGCCATTGTTGGAAAGATGGTAATCGCTTGCCTGTATTTACCAAATGGAAACCCCTTCCCGGGACCAAAGTTTGAATACAAGCTGAAATGGTTCAAACGACTGGCTTCACATGCGAAGACCTTGCTCGCACATGATGTGCCCGTAGCGCTGATCGGAGATTTTAATGTGATGCCTGCTGAACTGGATACCTATAAGCCTGTGAAGTATTTGAACAATGCGCTGTTCCGAAGGGAAATACGTGCAGCCTTTGCACGGTTGCTTAAACAAGGCTGGACGGATGCGATCCGGCACCTGCATCCCGATGAACCAATCTATACATTCTGGCATTACTTCCGGCATGCATATGAGCGCGATGCCGGATTAAGGCTCGATCATTTTTTGTTAAGCAAACATCTGGCCGTGCGACTTACCAAAGCTGGCGTAGACCGGGAAGTAAGGGGTTATCCCAAATCAAGTGATCATGCACCTGCATGGGTTGTTATTAAGTAACGCCTTGGCAGGACAAAGTCCGAACAATTCATAAAATGATTTCCTTCTGCATCATCTGTATGGACACAAGCTTATTGCCACGGAGTATTCTTCAGCAGAATATGAAATGTTTTCTTGTCTCCGTCAGTAACCAACTCGCCAATCCAGGCATCATTACCTTTAACATACAGATCCGTACGCGTAATATTACCTTCTGTTTCCTCTGTGCCACGGATCTTTCCACCCGTGATCATCATATTCAGCAATTCAAACGTTCCGGTTTGGATCGGTAACACGGCTTCAAGCTCTGTCTCCAGACTGAATTTTATGTAACAATACCATACCGCAGTATCTTTCTTGCTTTTCAGAATCGTAACGGCTTTTTCACCCATACCATATTCCGAACCATAATAAATGAAATTATCATCATCGTTGTACTGCTCACCTTTGAGCTCTTTAAAATTATTGTTAGTTCCCAGGAACAAGGAGGAGAATTGCATTTTTGCACTCAGTGCAGCATCATCCTGTGCGAATGAAAGTTGCGCTACGCTAATCAGCAGAATGGAAAGGACAGATAAAGTTTTCATGGTTTAGATTAAGGATAAGATTATGAAACCATAAAGATTGCCTGAAAACTGAGATGAACATATAGGTATCTATCGCTATACTCCATCCGTATGGATACTGATTTTAGGATTGTTCTTCACTCCCTTTCTAGCCCAGGCTCATCGGGCAGAATAAACTGCGTCCGGTATCCGCTCCAGGCAAACCAAAGATATAATCCTGACGACAGGAAAAGTACAAGCGCGGTGAGCCGGTTTTATTTTTCTTAGTCATAGGGTTTTGCCGTTGTCAAGATAAGCGCACGGAAATTCCATTCCAACTTACCCGCAAGCTTTCAGAAGGTGCCCTGATCTCATTTTTAAAGCAGTTCATTATTCTGGAGTAATAACAATTTGTAAGATCGGCATATTCAGCGGTTTGTAAGAATCCATATCTTTGTGTCATTTATTGTTGGCTACAAGATGAATTTCAGGATTTTAACCAGGTACTGGCTTATACCGGCAGTTGCGATGCTAAGCTTCTGCACCTACGCGCCCGATGAGGATTTCTATAAACAGATAGAAAAAGTAAATCCGGAAGACTTTACCATTCAGTTAAATTCTCATGACGATGAGGATACCATTTACCTGGAAGGTCCCGTAACATTCGGGTATAACATTGGAAGTGGCAACGGTCAGGTAGAAGAGGTCCGGATTTATATCGACAACAACCTTGTACACAGCAATACAGAGTCTGCCGGAACCTTCCTGTTTTCACCAGTCACCGGTATATTCCGCATAAAAATCGAATTTGTATCCACAACGGGCACCGGAAGTCTTGCTGACCAGGCAGGTGGTGAACGGGTGAAGGTCTGGCGGGAGTGGAATATAAAAGCGCACGTTATCACCATACCCGAAGAAACTCTTCCCGATGCACCCGTACTCACAACATCCATTGTAAATGGTTATTCAGTTATTAGCTGGACACCCTATAACCGATCACAGTTTGTGCACTACCGGGTTGAGGTTAACCATGCTGTGGTTGCATACATTACCGATGCGCAAACTTCCAGCTGGACGGATAGTACGTATACGGGTAATAATAATAATCGAACCTACAATGTGTTTACGAAAAACTCAGCCGGTATACGCGCGAGTAATGAAAGTAGCCTGATCGGGAATCAATCCCTTGCGATGAACGCAACCTACAACCGCGCTGACAGCACCATCACAGTTACATTACCCAAGCCGGTTTATTACGGAGCCTTTAAGTCATATTCGATCAAAGAAAATAATGTGGAAGCCGGAGTGCTAACCGATCATAACCAGACCAGCTACACCTTTAAGAGCAGCAACGTTGGGATCAATTATTCCTCAATTATTTACGTGGATTACAATCCCAAATTATCTTCATCCGCACCTGCCCATGGTTCTAAAACAATACAAACCAGCGTGAGCACACAACGGTTTTCAAGACCTCTTCTGAAATTCACGTACAGCAATCAGCTTGGCTCGGTCATGGGTTTTTGGAACGCAACCGCTAATGATGACGCTAAGCTTTTCAGGATGAACCCTGCCACATTTGCGCTGACAGACAGCATTACAATTTTCAACGGGCCTGGGTATCATATTCCGTATAACGGAGTGTATGCGTACTATTCGGAGCCCAAACAGCTGATGCAGGTAGATTTGCTCACGCATCAGAAAAAAGGCATTGATGCGATAACATCCGGCTCCGGAAGCGGCCCTAGTATTATCCGGGGAGCGTCCACTCAGCTTGTGAGTTACTCCTGGTTTGGTCCGGGCTCAGGATCTAATCCTATCTATTATTATACCCGTATTTACAATATGGCTTCCAACACACATGTAACATCTACTAACAATATCTCGGCTGTTTCATTTGCGATTTCAGATGATGGGAATTATGCAATCCTGTATAATCGCGAGATTCACCGCATTACCGGAAACTTGACAGCGTTGATCGGAAACCTTACCTACACTGGTACGTGGGTCGGCTTCCGCCAGGATAATTGTGAAGAAGGACTCTCCGTATCCGGAAATACGGTTTACATCTATGATGTTTCCACACGCACGCTCAAACGCACCATTTCTGCACCGGCAGAGTCATCGTTCATCACGTATGATGTGCCCACGAAACGCCTGATTTTTAATAACACGACAGACAAAAAACTCTATAGTGTGCACATCGAAACCGGCAATACAAAAGCTTTCAACGTTGATTTGTTTACGTTTAACTTTATGAACGGGGCAATTATTCTGAATTCAAAGGAATACATTAAGCTTTACGAATGAAAACCTGCATTTTTCTGATCCTCCTATTGGTTTCAACGCCCGTGTTTGCACAGTATTCCATTGGACTTTCTACCGGTTATGGTACTTATTCCATGCGAAACCTCAAGGAATTTCAAAAGGAACTTCTCACTGACTTTCCGGAGGATTCAAGAATTACGGAGACATTCCCGGGTTTCATGTACTACGAGTTATCGGCAGTCAAGTGGTTCGATGATGAGAAGTACCTTTCGGGCCTGTCTATCGCGTACGGTTCAACCGGTGGACGCATTCACTACCGCGATTACTCAGGTGAAGTTGGCGGGAATCAGCTAATCAAATATTTCAATCTTACGCTTCCATTTGGAGTAAAGCTATATGATAATGAAAAGTCGTTTCGCCTCTGGCTGGATATAAAACCTCATGTATCCGTATCGCGCCTTGATCTCGAATTTTACAGCCGGTTGGGAAATCAGAGCGATTTCGATTCATTTGGATTTCGTTCATTAAACTTCGGGCTTGAAGCAGGACTGCGTGCGCAACGAAGTTTTTTTGTCAACTGGGCTATTGAAGGTTTCGCAGGTTATAATCAAAACCTGGTAAAGGGTGAGTTATTCTTTACTCAGGATGATCAGGCCTATCTTCAGAACGAGGACGGTGATGCGGTGAAAGTTGATCTATCCGGTCTTCGGCTGAGCCTGGGTGTTTCCTATACGTTCGTCTGGTAGTGGAGTGATGATCTGAATTTCTGTCCTACCCGATCTCAACTACCTTCTTATTGTTCAACTTTTGCATCTGCTTCGGCACAATGGAAAGAATTTCTGTCCGCAGGATTTTGATGTGCCTTGTCTTGATGTGATCACGGTGTGTTACCAGGCTTACCTCCCGCGCTGGGCTCGGTGCCTGTAGCCGCTTTACCAGTTTAAGCTGCGATTTGCTGAACTCTTTCACTGCAAGTTCAGGCAATATGGTGATGCCATCACTGTTATCGACCATACGCTTTAGGGTTTCGATGTTACCGGTTTCATATTTGAAATGAAGGTCGTTAAGCTTTTGAAGCTCACATAAATTTAATACCTGAGACCGGAAGCAATGCCCCTCTTCCAATAGCCAGAGCTGATCCGGATCAATATCAGCTGCGAGGATGTACTTCTTCGTATAAAGCGCATTTCTTTTTGAAACGTATACAAACAGTTCTTCGTAAAACAAAGCATCTTCCTTAATGGCAGAATCGTTTAATGGCGTTATCACAAGGCCGCAATCAAGCCGGTTATTTTTCAGCTCGCTGATAATTTCTTCCGTAATCGTTTCTTTAATCACCAGGTTCAACTGCGGATACTTGGCGCGCATGTGTCGGAACAATTGTGGCAATAAGTATGGAGCAAGTGTTGGAATGATCCCGATGCGAAGCTCACCGCTCATAGTGCCTTTCTGATCATCAATTAATTGACTGATCATTCCTGCTTCCCGCAAGACCACCCGGGCCTGGGCAATAATAGCAATTCCTATCTCTGTCGGGATAACGGGCTGCTTGGTCCGGTCGAAAATTTTAACATCCAGGTCATCTTCCAGTTTTTGAATTTGCATGCTCAATGTTGGCTGAGTTACGTGACAGACTTCTGCCGCCTGGGCAAAATGCCGGTGCGTATCAACGGCTGCGATGTACGCTAATTGTGTTAATGTCATAGATTTTAACTATATAATCATAAAAATAATCAATTTGATTTATTTATCTGGAAAGTGGTATACTTGTGAATTGTCAAGCCTGCATTAATAGTATGGCTTCGATAACTTCAACATGACCACAACTACTATTTAAAACCACTTACTCAATGGAAAATAAAACAGCAAATGATGAAGCTAAATGTCCCTTCAGCGGAACACACAAGCAAGCTGCGGGCAACGGCACGCGTAATCGCGACTGGTGGCCCAACCAACTGAAACTTAATATTCTTCGTCAGCATTCTTCCCTGTCTAACCCAATGGGTGAAAAATTTAACTATGCTGAAGCCTTCAAAAGTCTTGATTTGAATGCTCTTAAAAAGGACTTGCATGCCCTCATGACGGATTCGCAGGATTGGTGGCCGGCAGACTTTGGTCATTATGGCGGTTTGTTCATTCGAATGGCCTGGCACAGTGCAGGTACATACCGTGTTTTTGATGGCCGTGGCGGTGGCGCAGCCGGACAGCAACGGTTTGCACCGCTTAACAGCTGGCCTGATAATGTAAGCCTTGATAAAGCGCGAAGACTTTTATGGCCCATCAAGCAGAAGTATGGTAATAAAATTTCATGGGCTGACCTGATGATCCTTACCGGTAACGTTGCGCTCGAATCAATGGGTTTCAAAACATTCGGCTTTGCGGGAGGCCGTGAAGATGTATGGGAACCACAGGAAGAAGTATACTGGGGTTCAGAAAATAAATGGCTCGGTAATGACTCGCGCTACAAGGACGGATTTTCGGGTGTAAGTAAAGAGCATGGTGTTGTAAATACAGATGAGAGTCCCAAGAGTGATATCCATTCACGCAAGCTGGAAAAACCATTGGGCGCTGCACACATGGGATTGATTTATGTAAATCCGGAAGGCCCGGATGGAACGCCCGATCCCATTGCAGCGGCACGCGACATCCGTGAAACGTTTGGACGGATGGCAATGAATGATGAAGAGACTGTTGCACTGATTGCCGGTGGACATACGTTTGGCAAGGCACATGGTGCTGCACCATCAACGCATGTGGGTAAAGAACCTGAAGCGTCTGAGATTGAAGCACAAGGGTTCGGCTGGCATAACAGCTTCGGTTCCGGTAAAGGAAAAGATACCATCACCAGCGGACTGGAAGTAACCTGGACCAAGACCCCTACTCAATGGAGCAATAACTTTTTTGAGAACCTTTTTGGATTTGAATACGAACTGACAAAAAGCCCTGCTGGTGCGCATCAATGGGTTGCAAAAAATGCAGAGGCCATAATTCC
>CAZHQP010000003.1:5255-29768 GCA_964534735.1 uncultured Roseivirgaceae bacterium | reverse complement strand
GCTCATTTGGAGCAGGGCAAAAATGCCCGTAGTCTGGATGTATCAGAAGAGGAAAAAAAGGCTGTAGCGGATCTGTTCCTGCTTACCATGAAGCCGATGATGTACGTGGCCAATGTGGATGAGAAATTCCTGCATGAGGATAATCATCATGTGAAAGCGTTGCGGGAAGCAGTGGCGAAAGAAGGCGCTACAATCGTGAAGATCTGTGCCGCACTCGAATCCCAGATTGCTGAGATCACCGACAAGGAAGAGAAGAAGATGTTTCTGGACGAATACAAGTTGGACGAATCAGGCCTTGCCAAGATGATCCAGGCGAGCTACAGCCTGCTGAACCTGATCACTTACTTTACTGCCGGGGTTAAGGAAGTTCGCGCCTGGACGATTACACGTGGCTGGAAGGCCCCCCAGGCTGCAGGGGTTATTCACACCGATTTCGAAAAGGGCTTTATCAAAGCCGAGGTGATCAAAATGGCGGAATTCGAGAAATACAAGTCTGAAGCGGCTTGCCGGGAGGCCGGAAAGCTGGCTATTGAAGGAAAGGAATACGTGGTGAGCGATGGCGATATCATGCATTTCCGCTTTAATGTGTAGGTTTAGGGGCTTTTCAGGTTAAAAATCTTACTTCTTTCAATTATTCCTTACATCGGCTTTAGTTCATTTCTTTATTTTTGTTAGTTTTATAAACTGCTCATAGTCAGTGTAAAACAGGGGTTCACCAGAATTGATTTTTTAACACCCCGCTAATTTTTTAGAAGTGAGAACCAGGATTATTTTTTCGTTAAAGAACCGTGGTGCGTATGTGCCGTTCCATCACCAGTTTCTGTTGGCGCAGTTCATCAAAGGTCTTTTGATCTTTGGTCCGCAAAAAGACTATAAAGACTTTACACAATTCATTTTCTCAGGGCTTAAAGGTCAGACCAAAATCAGCCGGAAAGGACTGCATTTCTATTCATCGAAAGTTACGCTTGTGTTCTCCTGTGCGGATAAGACGTTCCTTGATTATTTCCTTGCCCAGTTGTTTGAGCAAAAAGAGATCGTAATTGGCAGCCTGCACCTCTCACCTGAATCGTACGAGAAAGAAGAAACTGTTCAGATCAACGAGGAAGCAAAATTCCTTTGCATCTCACCGATTGTTCCGATTCAGGCTGGCTTTAATGACGAGCAGAGCAAGAAGTTCATGTCGCCTGAAACAGATGAGTTTTCTGATTTGCTGTATGATGCTACGATCAGCCGGATGGAAGCAACCGGAAAGTACACGGCAGAACAATTGGCTTCATTCTATAAGTTCCAGATTGTGCCGGATGCCGATTATCTGCAACGCATTCAGGCAACCCATAAGAAGTTTGCCCGCATCTATCCGGTTTACGATAACGATGTGAAGTTTGAAGTACGGGGCTACACATTTCCGTTTACGCTCTATGCCGCTCCTGAAGTTCAACGCTTCGTGTACGAAAACGGCTTAGGCTATTTCTGTCACAAAGGTTTTGGGATGCTGGACGTTGCCAATAACGACTCAATCCGAAAAGCCGATCAGCGGGAAGTAGTGTACGCATAAGCTTAGCGCGGATTCTGCGCAAGCTGCATGTACCCGATTAACAGATCGGCCTGTGGCTGAAACGACCGGTAATACACAAATACTTCGTATTGATTTTCTGTTTCGAAGTGGCTTCCTTCAAAGTAATCGACCGGGAGTGTTGGTGACTTAACGGAATACAGGTAGTCGTAATATCCCTGCCGGAGCAATACCGTTGCTTCATATTCTTTTTTGATAGAATTGTAGGTCATCTGATAATCAGGCAGCAGGTTCCAGTTGGTGAACGCTCCGCTCAGGTAAACGTTTCCATCAATCGGTTGAGCGGATTGCAACGCAAAGTGAACATATGCATAGTTAGCCGATACCGGATTCCTGAAATCATAATTATCGCTGAGGAAGTTGCCATTCAAGTCGTTAAAGATTGCGTAGGGTTGACCCTGTCGGGATACATCCGGTTGAACAAATACGATAAAGGGTTTTTGAGTTTTATCTACACGTAATACATTCCTTCCGGGATAGTTAAGGGAGCGAAGATCGAACCACCGGAACTCATTGCTTCCCTTAAACAGTTTTTTAGGATCGAAGAACCGGTATTCAAGCTCGCGAATGTTATCCCGTAAAAAGCTTGGCTTAATGCCTCCGGTAAGGTTATCCCAGCGTTGATTCTGACGAACCGTTACGTTCACATTCTCCATGGGATTGATCAGGTCAACATTTTTATAATTGACTGTAAAATTGATTTGCTGGGTTACGTTAGTCACTGATCCGGCCCCCAATAAATTTCCATCGCGGGAGAATGTCACACGCGAATCGTATACCATAAAGCGTTTACTGATAATCAGGTCGTTTCGGTCCGAGCCCCGGTAGATAACCAGTACATAATTCCCCGGGAGTTTAACGGCCGGCAACTTATACTTGTAATGAACGTAGGGTACTTGGGTATCGAGGGAGAAATCGAAGGTGAGGAGTGGGAACTCATTATATTGAGGCATAAAGTCAAGATCCGATAGTGTGGATTTGGTCCAATCCTGGTTACAATGCACAATGCGGGCGTAATAGCTGTCACGTTGGTCCCGCAGGTCGTCAAACTCGAGCATCAGAGTCCAGTTGCCAAGTTTGGTTACCGCAGGTAAAAGCTGGGTTTGAGAATCACCCCCATCGGGGTAGACCCGAACGGTTTTGATTTGAGATTCGTATGTGAGGTCGATGAGCTTGAGAACTTTGATTTCACCTGAATCGGTGGTAGAAGTTTGAGTGATGGGAACGCAGCCTGTGATCAGTATTAAAATGAAATACGCTTTCTTCATACTCAAAACTAAAATTTAAATCGTAGCCCTTCCAACCTTTTAATGAAGAGTTGGGTCAAATATGCATAACGACCGTATTCATCCTGAAATGCTCAGTGAACTTGAGCTTATAGAAGCCTGCCAAAAGGGGGACAGGGCCTCACAAAAGGCTTTATACGAGCGTTTTTGCAAAAAAATGATGGTGGTGTGTCTTCGTTATTCGAAATCTTCTCCGGAGGCTGAAGACATTTTACAGGAGGGCTTTGTTAAGGTGTTTCAGGGCTTGAAGGGTTTTAGGCAAGATTCAAAGCTCGAAACATGGATGACGAGAATTATGGTGAACACTGCCCTCAACCACCATCGCAAAAAATTATATCTCTACCCAATGGTCGATGTTGAAGACATTGATCTTCCGGAGACTGAAGTTTCCCTTTCCGGACTGCACTTTACGCAACTTTTGGAAATGATCCAGGAACTGCCCCAGGGCTGCCAGGCTGTGTTTAATATGTTCGCGATAGAAGGTTACGGGCATAAAGAAATCGCTGAGATGCTGGGCATTTCAGAAGGTACCTCCAAGTCGCAGTACGCGCGGGCCAGAAGCCTCTTACAGGAGAGATTATTAAAAGGATCAACATATTACCAGCGGTATGGAAAGTAAACGTTTTGAAGAGTCGTTCAGAAATGCTTTTGATGGGGCTGAAGTTGCACCATCAGAAAATGTGTGGACAAACGTGGAACTTGATCTGGAAAAAGCATCAGCCGGAAAGATCAAGCGCAACCTGATTATGTTTCAGCTATTGGCAGCCGCTACTACTGCTTTTGCCTTAGGAATTGGTGCACTCTATTATCTGGATACACAACCTGTTAAATCAATTGAGCATATCGTTAAAACTGAAGGTCAAAAGGCAAATCAAACAGGTAGTATAACCGAAGAACTACCTAAAACTGAAGAAATAACTAAACAAAATTCTGCCCGCACGAATCTGGCTGTTTCCAATAATCATGGAAAAGTAAAGAGGTCAGCTAACCGTACTTATCGTGTTGGTGAGGTTGACGATACTGAACAAGTTATTCAGTCAAATCTGATCGCTAAAGAACAAAGTACATATTCTCTTGATGGAAAAAGAGTAAGCAAAGCTGAACTTACCTCTTTCCTTAAAACAAATCGTCCGGCTCTTGTTTTGCCAAAGGCCGAAGAACCGGTTATGCCAGATCCTGAAATGCTATTGCTGGCTCAGTTAAAGGACATTGAAAAGCAATATCAACAGGAAGATAAAAAGACGAAAAATTCTGAGGAAAGGATATGGACTTCTGTAGGGTTTGGTGCCGGAAGCTATAAGCCAAAAGCCTCTTCAGGTATTGCCAGCTTAAATGCGGGAGATACACGTTTAGCCGGCCAGGATATTTCCGGAGCAAGCTATTCGGCAAGTGTAAATGTTGGAGGTAAGATATCAAATCGATTAGTCGTTCAGGGTGGAATTTCATACCTCACACAAAACGCAGACTTTACTTCCACAGCTGCGTTTAATGGTAATGCTTCGCTGAACGAGTTTATTAAAATGGATAATTTCAAGAATTTCCAGACAACAACTCCGTATACTGTCAACAGCAATCTTAAGTTTATCAGCATTCCGGTACAGGCGGGCTACCTTATTTTGGATCGTACATTTGCTATCCAGGTAAATGGTGGTATTGCCACGGATTTGTTTATCAGCAACACACTTACGCCTGATAACAAAGATTTTGAAAAAGTCACGCAAGCTGCGGGAAGTGAATCTCCTTACCGAACCGTTAACTTTAGCGGGTTGCTGGGAACGGAGCTTAGCTATCGGATTGCCAATCATTACAGAATTTCGCTTAATCCGGGGTTACGATACTCCATCAATTCGATATATAAGTCAGATGTTGCAGCGGAAATTGCGCCTGTTACGTATGACGTTTCGCTGCGCTTCCGGTATATCTTTAAATAGCTGTCTATGGAACGCTCGATCTTTAAGCCCTACGTTGCGAAAGCATTGTTAGGGGTTGCCATTCTGGCCGTACTTCTAATTCTCAGCCGGGTGCTGGAACAATGGACCATCTTCAATTACTGATCCAGCCCGGTTAAAATTTCTTCCCAGCGCTTCGTGGCAGCAGTCAATGAATCGTTTAACGTGGTGAACTTATCCTGCGTTACTTTCAATTTCTCAAAATCTCCATAGACCTCAGGCTTTGCCATCTCATTTTCAAGAACAGCTTTTTCGGCCTCCAGCGATTCAATCTTGGCTTCCACCTGCTTCAGCTCTTTGTTTAGCGCTTTCAGCTTTTTGTCAGTTTCATCGTTTTTTGGAGCAGCTTCTTTCTTAACCGGAGGAGGAGTCTCTTTCTTTACCGGAGCTTCAGCAAGTTCATTTTTCTTTCGCCAGTATTCATATTCATCGTATGTTCCCGGGTATTCTTTAATCTGTTTGTTGTCGATGTACCAGATCTTATTGGCAATCTGACTGATGAAATACCGGTTGTGGGACACAACAATGAAGCTTCCGGCATATTGCTGTAACGCCTGAATCAGAATATTCTCAGAAATGAAGTCCAAGTGATTGGTAGGCTCATCCAACAATAAAAAGTTTGCTTCAGAGATCAGGGTTTTGGCAAGGGCAACGCGGGATTTCTCACCTCCTGATAATACTTTGATTTTCTTAAACTGATCTTCATTTGAAAACAGAAAACATCCGAGCACACCCCGAAGCTCTTGTTCAGTCTTCTTTGAGCCGGCCTGTTTCATCTCTTCGAGAATTTCATTATCTCCATGAAGTGATTCGAGCTGATGCTGTGCATAGAATGCCGGGATCACATTATAGCCCATTGAACGATCACCCTGAATAGGCTCTGTATTAGCAATGATCCGTAGCAGTGTTGATTTACCTTTTCCATTCGCCCCAACCAATGCGATCTTGTCGCCACGCTCAATGGCGATGGATGTATTCTTCAGGATTTCCAGGTCACCGTAGGATTTTGAAACGTCTTTAAGCGTAACGATCCACCGTCCGGGCTGTTGATTAAAGTTGAAGCGGAAGTTTACGGCAGCAGTGTCATCGATCACTTCTTCAATCATATCCATCCGCTCAAGCGCTTTCACACGTGATTGAACCTGTCTGGCCTTCGTAGCTTTAGCTTTAAACCGTTCGATGAAGCGTTCGGTCTGCCGGATTTTGGCCTGCTGATTTTCAAACGCATTGCTCTGAATTTCCTGACGCTGCTCTTTTTCTTCCAGGTAAAAAGAATAATTGCCTTCGTAGGTAAACAACTGAGATTGACTTACTTCAATTGTTTTTGTGGTCACGTTATCAAGGAACTGCCTGTCGTGCGACACAACCATTACTGCACCTTCGTAATTTCTCAGGTAGCTTTCAACCCATTCAATTGATGGTAAGTCCAGGTGGTTGGTTGGCTCATCAAGCATAAGCAGGGAAGGCTTCTCCAATAAAAGCTTGGCCAGCATCACGCGCATGCGCCAACCTCCCGAAAATTCTTTTAATGGGCGGTGCAAGTCGGCTGTAACAAACCCGATCCCTTCCAGGATTTCCTCTGCTCTGGACTGGACTGTGTAGCCATCAAGCTGTTCATATTTCTCCTGCAGCTTGGTAAGCTTTCCTACCAATTCATCAGAGTATTCAGTCTCAAGCTTTTTAATAATGATCTCCAGTTCCCGCTCAATATCCACAACTTCTTTAAATGCGCCCATGGCAACCGTGAGGATTGAATCTTCGGTCTGATAGGAGAGTAAATCCTGGTTCAGGAAGCCAATTGTACAGTCGTTACTTTTGCTGATTGAGCCCTCGTCCAATGAGAATTCGCCATAAATAAGCTTCAGCAGGGTTGATTTACCGCGACCGTTGAGCCCAATCAGGCCTATTTTATCTTTTGGCTTCACAAACGCACTGGCATTTTCGTACAATGCACGGCCACCGATGAAGTAAGAGATATTTGAAATCGAAATCATGGCGCAAATATACCGCGTAACGAGGCATTCTCCACTCATAACTTCTGGTGTTTCAATTCACGGCCTAAAAAACTACCTTTCAAAAAACAAAAACGTATGTTCCTTAATAGAATAGTGTTAGCGGGGCTGGTTCTCGCATTACTAACCCAGTGCAATTCGGGAAAAATCAATCCTGAAAAAAATGTTGAAAAATCTGCAGATGGAAGCCTGCCTGCTATTACGGACTACTCAAAAAAATTGCCGCTTGACAGTCTTACGCTGCCGCCAGGATTTAAGATCGAGATATTTGCGGAAGTAAATGATGCCCGGTCATTAGCGATAAGTCCGGCCGGAACAATTTTCGTGGGGAACAGAGATGGTGATAAGGTTTATGCGTTACAAGATCTGGATGGTGACTTTAAAGCCGATAAAAAATGGGTTATTGATTCAGGATTGAATCAGCCCAATGGAGTTGCTTTTAAAGATGGAGACCTTTATGTAGCTGAGATTAGCCGTATTCTTAAGTATGAAGGTATTGAATCGAAATTGGGCTCATCGCCTGATTCAATCGTTGTAAACGATACGTATCCCACGGAAGCGCATCACGGCTGGAAGTACATTGCCTTCGGACCGGATGGTAAGTTATATGTTCCTGTTGGAGCACCGTGCAATATCTGTGAATCAGAAGATTCGATCTTTAATACAATCACCCGAATCAATGTTGATGGATCCGGTAGAGAAATTTATGCAAAAGGTATCCGAAACACCGTAGGCTTTACCTGGCATCCGGTAACGAATGAGCTTTGGTTTACCGATAATGGCCGTGATATGCTGGGAGATGACATTCCTCCATGTGAACTGAATCTTGCGCCTAAAGCTGGGATGAATTTTGGTTATCCATATTGCCATGCAGGAACGATAAAAGACCCTGAGTTTGGCAACAAGCACGCATGCAGTGAGTTTGTTGCTCCGGTTCAATCATTAGGACCCCATGTTGCACCATTGGGCGTTAAGTTTTATACCGGAAAAATGTTCCCGGAAGCATATGCCAACCAGGCATTTATTGCTGAGCATGGATCGTGGAACAGGAGCAAGAAGATTGGTTACAGAGTGTCTTTGGTGAACATTAAAGACAATAAGACCTCAACGGGTTATCAGCCTTTTATCAGCGGCTGGCTGAATGAAGAAAAGCAAAAGGCCTGGGGCCGGCCGGTTGACGTGTTGATGCTTCCGGATGGGTCAATGCTTGTGTCGGACGATCAGGCAGGAGTCATCTATCGTGTAACGTATCAAGGCAGTTAATCCGGAAGTTTTAATTTGAACTTATAAAATTTAACTTGGGATAAAATAACTCCCATGCATCCGGTTCTTTTTGAGGTTGGCAACATCACAGTTTACAGCTATGGCTTTATGATCGCGCTGGGCGTGATTGGTGCTGTGGCTTACTTAGTCGTTCAGGGAAAAAAAGATGTAGGCCTTACGTTTGATCAGGCCAATACACTTTTCCTGTTCATCTTCATTGCAGCTTTTGTGGGAGGGAAGGTGTTCTTGCTTTTTGAGAATCCTTCTTTATACCTGGGCAATCCATCCAGGCTTTTCACCGGCAGAGGTTTTGTTTTCTATGGCTCGTTTCTTTTTGCCGTACCAACCATGCTTTGGTTTTTCCGGAAGCACAAGCTGGACCCGTACAAGATGCTCGATGTAATGGCGATTGTAACGTGCATTGTTCATATGTTTGGCCGACTCGGTTGTTTTCTTGCCGGCTGCTGCTACGGCAAACCAACCGATAGCTGGTTTGCTGTAACATTCACGGATGAGGCTTGTCAGGCTGAACCGTTAAACACGCCATTGTTCCCGACTCAACTTATGGAGGCAGGTTATATCTTTATTGTGATGATCATATTATTGATCATCAAACGGAGGTTCCAGAAATTTTACGGACAGCTGTTTTTGCTTTACCTGATCCTGTATGCTATCGGAAGAAGTATCCTGGAGATATTCAGAGGTGATGTTGCCCGGGGATTTATAATTGAAGGCTATCTGTCGCACTCGCAGTTTATCGCGTTGCTGATTGTGATGGCAGCGATCTTTGTTTATATGAAGTGGTCGAAGAAAAACCCGATCCTTAAAAATCGTTAGCGATATCCTTAACCTTCTGCTTTTTATCTTCACTCATCATCTTAAGCACGACCGTAGAAGTATACAAAAGCTCCAGTTGGTTTTTGGAATGAGAGCTGAATTTCAAACCGACCTTTTTACCAGCCCAGTTGTAAGATTCATCCCGCACATTGTAAATGGGTTTGCCAAGCGCACTCTCCATGCCCTTCATTAATCGGGTATCTTTCTCGGTAAGTACCACGATCTGGTAAATAAGGCCTTTGTAGGCGCGGGCTTCAATGGAATTGATCTTTACCTCACCGATGGAAGTATAATCCGGGTATTCGATCGTATATAACTGTGCCGGATGGCCATTCTCTTTAAAATCCTTTTTAAATTTAGCGCCTTTTACGGAATCAATCGGGGAGGCGAGCTTGATGTCTTTAAACCCGTTTCGCTTGTCGAGCTCAGTTTCAGTTTCCTGTGAAAAGGCTGTCTGGGAAATGAGCAGTAATGCAAAAAATAATACCGGTTTCATGTTATTGACGGGGTTCTATGCATTGAACAGGAATGCTGATCTTCGTTTTATCCCAAAGCAGCAAAAGATCGGCCACATTATTCCGCTGGTCAAACCGGATGGTAAATGCTTCCGAAAAAGTCGTATCAGACTGAACCGGCACTTCAAATCTCAGCAGATCGTTTTTGTAGTTGTAATTGTATGAACCCCAAAGTCCAAGTTCTTTGTTCAGGATAATCACCCATTTCTCCTTATCCGGAATTGTGAATATCGAGTATGTGCCGGCACTAATCATCATTCCGTTAATGAAGACATCTTTCGTGAGTGTTATCTCGGTTGCCTCATTCGCACCGGTACGCCAGACCTGGCCGTATGGAACCAAGCCTCCGAAGATCTCCCGGCTCCGCTTGCGTGGCTGACAGTAGGTGATTTTAGCGTAAGTATCTTTATAGCGTAAGGTGGCAAAAGAGGCAGGACTGATGCGTTCCGGGGCCGCTTCCTGTGCCTGAAGGGTGTAACTAAAAAGAAAAATGCTTACTCCGATCCAATGTTTTGCCCTGATCATTATTCAAATTAACTTGGCGAATATAATCTAAATTTTTAAACCTGAATCCTGCATGCAGCGTCCCGCCTTTGATGATATTTTTATGGAACTGGCGGTTAATCTGGCCAGGCGATCGCACTGTATCAAACGGCATGTTGGCGCAGTTCTCACCAAGGATACGCGAATAATTTCAATCGGATACAATGGCCCGCCATCGGGCACTCATAATTGTGATGAAGAATGGCCACAAACCGGTTGTCCGCGGGATTCAAAAGGAGGATGTTCGCTTGCTATTCATGCCGAGCAGAATGCCATTTTATATGCCGTGAAAAACAAAACTTCAGTGGAGGATTCCACGCTGTACGTAACACTTTCTCCGTGCCTGTCTTGCGCCCGGATTATTTACAGCTCAGGTATCAGGCGGGTAATCTATCTGAAGTCCTATGCCGAACATAAGGGCATACCTGCTGATGAAGGAGTTGATTTTTTAGTACGCTTTGGAGTAAAGGTCGAGCGTTATCTCGGTCAGCTCAGCAATGTAACGCACATGATCTGATTATTTGCTTCTTATTTGCTCTTCAGGGCACTTTCAATATCCTTGATCAGCTTGGCTGGAACACTTTTCGGATCTTTGGTAAGCTCAAATTTAAACACTACAAGGGCACGTTCGGCCATGATGTATAATCCTGAAGGATTGTTGTCATTGCGGTAGCTGCCGAGACACCATGCGATGTCAGCCTGAAGAGCTTCTTCTATATTCAGGCTTTGCAATTTCTGTAGAATGTCCTCATTAACCTTTTCAATACGGTGTGCAGCTGGCGCCTTTGGTTTGGTGGCAGCAACTTTTTTGGCAGGAGCTGCTTTCTTTACAGGAGCTTTTTTCGGAGCAGCGGTTTTTGCAGGTTTCTTTGCCATGGAATTGATAGTTAATGGTTAAATGAATGATCGAAATTACAATCCGCAGGCCCTAACATCAAGTAACGGATGTATTTAATTTATGCAACCGAGTGAAAAATGCCTGTACGAGTTGTTAATCAGAATGGGAGAGACCGTATAAAAAACGAAAGGGAAGTAAATCCAATTTACTTCCCTTCGCAAAGCTTATTAGGCATTATCTAACGTAAGCCTAATTACTTCTTCTTTTTAGCAGCTTTCTTTTTTGTTGCCTTCTTCTTAGCTGCTTTCTTCGCTTTCTTTGCCATAGCGTATGAAATTTTAAGTTAAAACTGATGAAAAGTTATAATAAAAAATTAATCTGCAAAAGTTTTTAGAGAATTTTTTTGAATGTATAACTTTTTTAACACGTTCAATTTATCATCATGCTGATCGATGGAATAATCAGATGATGTTCACTTCAGGCTGAAGATCGATTGCAAATTTTTTCTTTACGGATGATAGAATGTCTTGTGCAAGCGCCCAGATTTTATCACCGGTTCCATTTCCATAGTTTACCAATACCAATGCCTGATGCGGATGCACGCCAATGTTATCAAACGTTTTTCCTTTCCAGCCGCATTGCTCAATCAGCCAACCTGCAGGTACTTTAACTTGCTGATTTTCAGAAGAATATCCAGGAATTTCAGGATAGGATTGCTTTAATGATCCGTATTGCGACTGAGCTATCGTTGGATTTTTAAAGAAGCTTCCTGCATTGCCAACAACCTTTGGATCCGGTAATTTTTGTTGTCGAATAGCAATCACTGCATCACTGACTGATTTGATTGTTGCTGCTGTGTTATGCTGATCAAGTGTTTGTTGTATCGCACCATACGATGTATTCAACACATGATTTTTTTTGGTGAGTGTTAAAGTAACACTTGAAATAAAATATTTTCCTTTCAGTGACCGCTTGAACACACTTTCGCGATAGCCAAACTCGCATTCACGATTACTAAACATCCGTGTCTCGCCTGAGTGAACATCGATTGCTTCAACACTTTTAATGAGATCTTTTACTTCAACGCCATATGCACCGATGTTTTGCATGGGTGCTGCACCCATTGTTCCGGGAATCAATGATAGATTTTCAACACCGCCATAATTATTCGTTACACAATGCATCACAAATGAATGCCAGGGTTCGCCTGCGCCAACTTTCAGTACAATGGTTGCGTCATCCTCCCAGACTGTTTCAATTCCTTTCAGATCCATCTTAATAGCAAGTCCTTCGAAATCTCCGGTAAGGAGAATGTTGCTTCCGCCCCCGAGAATTAAATGCTTCTCGTGTTTGTAAACAGGAGTGTCCATCAACGCGTACAACTCAGGCAATGTGCTTACCGAAGCGAAGTATCGCGCCTTAGCGGCTATTTTAAATGTGTTGTAAGGAAGTAAATCAACGTGCTCCTGAATCGTGATCATGCGTATGTCTGAAACAGGAACAAAAGTGAGAAATATTTCTGATGAATCAGTTTATCAGTTCTTAATCTCATCCTTCGGAACTTTGATCAGGCAAAACCTAGGCAACCTTCCAGCTATATAGGTTGTTCCACTCACAACCAGATCACCTTCAGTTGTCTGAACTACCGCAGCAATCTCAAAGGGGTTGGAATAGCCCAGGTATTTGCTGGAAAGGAATTCACCTGTGGTCTCATCATACATGTATAATCCGATCTGACCAGATTTTGTATTGCTACCGTAAATGATCACGTTCTTGCCTTTCAGCACTCCGCGGATTGCTTTTACGCGCGCATTGCTTTCAAGCTCCGGGAATGAATAACCTGTTGCCTGTATAGACGTAACGTTGGTGGGAGCACCATTAGTGACAAGTGTTGCTTTGGGTAACAGGAAATTGAATCCAAAGTTATAGGTTGAGATGGCAAATGTTTCACCGCTTAGCGGGAGGACCGTGCTGAATCCGGCATTTTGCTGCTGCCCGTTTACAATCCCGTTTACTTTTTCATTTTCACTCAGGTTTGAGAATACCAATGAAAACGTATAATCAATAAAGCCATTGAAGTAGTACATGTTTTGTGCGGTTTGGCCGACCGCAAACGGGAATTGAGTTCCTTCACGCAATACATGTTTGATTACCAGGTCTTCAATCGGGCTTTCATCGCCTGTGTAGAACCGGATAGGATCAGTCGCAGGAATTGCACCGGAAGTTGATACGCGCGATACACATGACTCCAACGACTCGTTATCATAACTTAGCAACAAGAGTCCGTCTCCGGCATTATCAACTGCTGAAGCCAGCGGGAGCGCTACTGAATTACCATTTGCTACAATGGCAACCGGATCTGCAACTGATTCACCAAGCTGATCGACATTAACGAGGAATGTGTTAGTTCCGCCATCCATGCAAAAGAAATAAAAACTCTCACCGATCTGGTTGAGCTTGCCAATCGGATATACATAAGGTGCATCCAGCTCACGTTCGTTCTCAATTGCCCCAAGCGCATCAACTTTGAGTAAGTAAACACTCATCGGAGTATTAACATTCGGATTTTCATCCGGGTTTTCCGGATTCTTAACAACCTTGGTTTTGCCTCCGAGGATCAGGTAGCCTCCATCGGGAGTCTGCTTCATGTCGATCGCGTAAAAGCTGGAGTAGAATTCGCTGTTATCGTAGATCTTGGTAAAAGCTTTTTTATCAATCTTTTCGGAAGATTCCTCCAGGCACGCGCTCAGCAGAATAACCGGTATGAAAAGTAAAATTCGTTTTAGCATACTTATTTTTTATCGATTGATTGGAAACCACTTGATAGGAAGCGCAGCGGGAATAAACAACCCAGCGAAACAGCAATGTTGTTGAGCTTGATGTCGTCCATCACGTCACCGGTACCTGTAAGGCGTTCATCGCCATACCGGTTTTCCGTTGAGTTAACCAGGCTCATGCCTTTTCGGTACATAACATCGAGGTTAAGCCTGATGTTGCCCACGTGATAGTTAACACCCGCACCAAATACAAGTCCCCAATGTTTCCTGGCAAACAAATCAGAGGCTCCTACAATTATCTCGGGTTCTGTAAACTTATTTTCGCTTCCTGCAACATAATTCACTCCGGATGTTTCAACAGACTTATTCGCATTAATCAGGAATGCATAATAGGCTCCAAACTGCACATAAGGGCGGAGTTTGGACTGTGTAATATCATATTTGAGCAATAGCGGAAACTCAGCCCAATCAACTTTTTGAAGATGTTTATAATTCAAGATTATCTGTGGATCGCCTTCATCGGTATATTCATAATGATTGGCGTAGGAAAACTGTGAGTTTCGATACGTTGGCTGTAAGCTGATTGAAAATTGCCGGAACGTAAACGTTACTTCTACGGTTGCGTGCGCTCCAACTCCTGAAAAATCATCATACTTTTTTGGAGCAGATTCATAGTTTGTTGGCGTTAGCACTGCATAGGATTTATCAACCGCTACTTTTGAAAAGTTGACTCCGGCCTTAAAGCCAAGCCACCATTGCTTGTCGAGAAAATCACTGTTGGCACTGCTGCGTGAGTTAAAGGATGCTTTTCGTTTCCGGGTATTTTGCGCGGATACAGTAAGCGAACACACAACCAGGCACAACACCAGGGGATAGAGTTTGCGCATAGGGATTATTTAGTCACCATTAATTTTTTAACATCTTTAAATGCACCGGCCTTCATCTGGTACAGATACATTCCCGGTTGTAAGCCAGTCAATTGTACCGGCACGGTGTGATAGCCCGGTTCGTATACACTGTCTACAATGTTTTTGATCCTGCTTCCGCGACTATCCATCAGATCGATGATCACCTGTAAGGTATCATTTATTTTGAAGCCGATGGTGGTAGCACCTTTAGCTGGGTTCGGATAATTCTGTTCAAGGCTATAGCGTTTGTTAATAAACTCTTCATTACCCGTAACAACAACTTCTCCTGCCAGCGGGCCAAGTCCTCTTTTCGGATAATCGGTGTTAAAAATGTCGTTAACATCCGCTTCGCTTACACCCATCCAGTTCTGTAAAATGTTGGCGTAAACTTCCCGGTAGTCGTACTGCTCTTCAACGTTGGTGACGTTTTCGTTGGTCAAGTCCGGAGATCTTCCATACATACCTGCTTTCGCCCCCTTCCCAAAGATCATGATCGGCCCGCCCGTTCCGTGATCGGTTCCGTAGCTTCCGTTTGAGTTGATCCTGCGACCGAACTCGGAAGTGGTCACCGTGAGAACGCGATCCTCAAGTCCTCTTGCTTTAAGATCATCCTGGAATGCTTTCATGGTTTCCGAGATGTGGTACATCAACGCAGCATGAACACCCATGGTTGGGTCGAAGCTTGTGGTTTGATCCGCATGGGTATCAAATCCGCCAATGCGCACCATGAACACTTTTGTTTTGCAACCGCCACCCAACAAGCGCGCGACTAATTCAAACTGACTTGAAAGTGGATTGTTCTTTGATCCTGAAGGAGCATTAAACGGATACGTTCTCGGATAAACCGGTGCGGGTGAAACTTCACCATCTTGCCAAACCTGGTACAACCGGGCTGCATAATCATCTGTTTTTTGCTCAAGCCCCAAAATCCAGTTCATTTCTTTCCAGTATGCCGAGTTCTGTACAGCATCAGGTGGAATTCCCCGCGGATCGGCAACACCTTCTTCAAAGCCAGGTAATTGATTTACAAGGTTCGAGAATGACTCTAGGTCGGAAGGGAGAGAAATAGACGTTGGAATATTTCCCTGCTGATGGAAGATAAGTGAGGTGTCATTTCCCATTTCAATCCCCAACGGGTCAAGCATCTCAAGATCATCGTATGCATTGGGTGCGACAAGCGGAAAATCATCCGGATAGCTTAGCGAGCCATCACCGAATTTCTCATAATACTTGTTTAAGTATCGGCCTACCCAACCGGATTGTAAATAATCGTCTGCACCACCACCCATGAACTGAATATCTCTTCCGCGGAAATGTGAGCCGTTATTATTTTCATACGATACACCCTGAACAAATGCAGCGCGGCCTCGATCGTACAAGTTTTTAATCCCGATCATATCAGGGTGAAGTCCGACTTGTGCTTCAGCAGTAAGCGTGCTATCCAGCGGGATGAATTTCCGCAAGCTGTTCCTGGCCGGGATGGCAATGTTTGGTCTGCGGCTATAATACAGATCATATTGTTCAACAGGAATAAGCATATTCATCCCGTCATTTCCACCATGCAACTGAAGAATGATCAGTACTTTATCATTCTCGTTAGCTGCGCGGATCAATCGCGTCAGAACATTTTCGCCCATTGCTTTCATGGGGATACCTGCGAGCGTGAAGGGTACACCAACAGCCAGGGGCAGCGTTTTTAAAAAGTTTCTTCTTTTCATGTTCTACTGGAGTTGGTATTCGGGTGACTGAAGCATTGCGTCAAACAGGTTTAACAGCTGGCCTTCCATCGTAGCCAGACCGGTTTGTGTTGTATATCGGTTTGTCCAGGCCGTTTCCGGATCAGGGTCGATGATATCGAGGAACTTGTTGAGGAAATACAGCAAACGTTCGGATGATAAGGTTGCCAGCTGCGTTTCATCCTGGGTTGTATCGAATGTCAGGTTATCCGTCAGCGGGAGCACAAACGAAGCAAGATCGATAACAAGCTTTCGGGCATCTGAAGCTTCTGCGAAAAGAATATTGTCGCGAATAAACTGGTAGAGATCAAGATCCGGCAACAATCGGTCAATGTAATTGTACCGATTGGTCAGGTTATTAACCGTGATCCAGCTTCGGTGATAGATCGGGAACTGGTGATACGCATCATAACCTGCAACATCGAACGGTTGGTAAAAATCCATCCCTAATAGCTTAGTGGCTTGAAGGATTGCCCCGGTGCTTTCGTAAAACCCGTCAGCATCCGTGCTCATATCGGGAACAGTGATACCGAAGAACCGATGCGTTCCGGTAATCAGATCCAATGGGGATTTGATAATGCCACCGAAGGCATCATCCGCTAACGCTGTAGAGTTGTTGTTATAAAAATGCGTGCTGGTTAAGAGTTGCTCAATTACCGGTTGAATTTTGAATCCGTTTGTGCGGAATGTTGCCGCCATCGACTGGATGATATTTGTATTGATTGTGTCGGTAATGTCGTGATACATGAAGAACCGATAGATCTTCCGACAGATGTGATTGGCCGTTTCATCCTGGTCGTAAATCAGGTCTATCAGCTGACTGATTTCATCGAGCGCACTTTCTTCAGTGGCCTGCGTTCCATTTAACAGGAGCGGATCGGGTGCAATGATCGCATTACCGAATCGCACACTGAATTGTTTTGGATTATTATCGTGCGCTGAAGCATTTGTCACCGATCCTCTGACCTTTCCCCGAGGGAGTAACGTATCTGGATCTTCAGTTTCAAATTGATTATCAAACTCAAAGCCTGAAAATACTTTTGCCGCTGCCCGAACATCTTCTTCGGTGTAGTAGAAGTAATCACCCTGACCTAATCCGGCTGTCACATCTGATATCTCCAGCCCTCGCCCGATTGAGTAAAGCTCTAAAAGCTCCCGGCCAAAGTTTTCATTGCCCCCGCGGATATTGATTGTTCCATCCAGCAAGCGCAGCATGGCATTATCAACGCAGATTTTTTTGGTCAGCTCTTTAAAATTATGCTTGTCGGCAGGCACTACAGCAGAGGTAACATTATCCAGCGCATACATTCTGAATAATTGATTCTGAAAATACATGGCCCGGCTGCTGCCGATCTTTTCAGCAATAGCGGTAAGATGTGTATGGATAAAAAATACCAGCTTTTCACGTGCGGAGTAGGCGAGGGACTGTCCGGCAGGAACACCTGCACTCATCATCTGCCCGATAAACCAGCGTTTGAAAAACTCTTCGTATTCAAACTCCATTCTATCCTGAGAAGTTTGGCCTGTGATCACCCATGAGCCGGTTTCGCCCGGGGCAACCGGTGGTGGCGCATCCGGAATGGTTACATGATAAAGTTGTTGAATTGCCTGCGCAGCGGTGAGACCGGCAAATGTTTTGATTTGCGCGATCGTTGGACCAAACGTTGCACGTCTGAGTAAATGTGCAGCGCCTCGTCTGCCGAGGAGGCCTGAATGTGGGGTTAGCGGCATAGGGTGAACCTGGGAATGTTTGGCTATATCCTTCTTTAAAGTGAAAATTTATCGTTTTTGCGGATAAGATGCATTTATTAACGTCTATCGGTAATTAATTTTCTTTCACCGATGTTTACCATATTTACACGGTAATCATCACGCATGAAAATTATTGAATGTCCACGCGATGCCATGCAAGGCATCGATGAATTTATTGTTACCGAAAGTAAGATCCGGTATATCAATCAGTTACTGAAAGTTGGTTTTGATACCATCGATTTCGGAAGCTTTGTCTCCGCGAAAGCGATCCCGCAGATGCGTGACACAAAGGAAGTTCTGGCGGGGCTTGATCTTTCCACAACAAAATCAAAGCTGCTGGCGATTGTTGCCAACACGAGAGGCGCTGAAGAAGCAGCACAGCATAAAGCCATTGATTACCTGGGCTTCCCGTTATCGATCTCAGAAACGTTTCAGCAACGCAATACCAATAAATCCATTACGGAGGCACTTAATACCTTATCTGAAATTCAAAATGTCTGTGAATCAACGGGTAAGCAGCAGGTTGTGTACATCAGCATGGGTTTTGGTAATCCGTATAATGATCCCTACAGTGTAACACTGGTTGAAAAGTTTGTCGATATCCTGAATACGTTAGGAGTGAAGATCATTTCACTGGCCGATACGATTGGAGTTTCAACTCCCGAGCAGATCAAATACTTGTTTGAAACCTTATCCGTAAAACTAAAAGACGTTGAGCTGGGAGTACATCTTCACTCAACTCCGCAAACCGCTGTTGAAAAAATTAAAGCTGCGTACGAAGCGGGTTGTAAACGTTTTGACGGAGCAATAAAAGGTTTTGGCGGCTGCCCGATGGCCAAGGATGACTTAACAGGAAATCTGGCAACAGAAACCATTCTGGCTTATCTGAAAGAACAAAAGGTAAATACGGGTATTAATGAAAATGAGTTTGTAAAAGCGATGGCGATGGCGGATGAGATTTTTCCCAAATCAGGCATTGGCCATTAGGCATGGGAGCTAACTAATGCCTAGCCCTTAATGCCTATGTTGTTAATGAATACTGTTTCCCCGGCATCGACTTTACAACGCCCTTAAACTCAAGTCCGAGTAAAACTCCGGCAAGCTGACTTACGGATAGATTTGCTTTCCAGCTCAGCTCATCGATCAGCACATTGGCTTTCTTATCGATCATGATCTTCAGCACGGTTTGCTCATTCTCCTCATACCCGGCAAGCGACATGGCAGCCTTTTTCTTTTGAGGTTTTGCGGCATCCCAGCCCATAATGTATTCAACATCTTTCACCGACATGAGCAGATGAGCCTTGTTCGATTTGATCAGGTTGTTGCACCCGGCCGAATAGGTTTCACCAATGCTGCCCGGACAGGCAAGCACATCTTTATTATAGCTGTTTGCGATTTCTGCTGTGATCAATGCGCCGCCTTTTTCAGCAGCTTCAACTACAATCAATGCATCGCATAATCCGGCAATGATCCGGTTACGCTCCGGAAAATTATGCGCATCCGGTTTGGTGCCGAATGGATTCTCAGTGACAAGTCCGCCTCGCTCCAGCATTTTTTTAGCCGTGTCTTTATGTGCAGCCGGGTAGATCACATCTATACCGCTGCCCATTACACCAATTGTTGCTAATTCATGCTTTACCGCCTGTTTGTGAGCATGGATATCAATCCCGTAAGCAAGTCCGCTTACGATCAGAGGATTATGCGGAACAAGGTCTTTAATGATCTCTTCAACACGCTCTTTACCGTAAGCAGTTGCCTGCCGGGTCCCTACAATTGCGACAGCTTTTGGATTTTCGAAGTCAATGTTTCCCTTGAGATATAAAATTGAAGGCGCATCGGGAATACTTTTTAAGCGAGCAGGGTATTTCTTATCCATGTAGAAGACTAACTCAACAGACTCCTTCTCTGCTTTCAGCAATTCTTTTTCAGCCTGTTGAAACGGCTTGCCATTCAGAATAGCTTCAGCAGTAACTTCACCCACGCCCGGAATCTGCATGAGCTTTCCCTTTGGGGTTTTAAATGCCTGTTCAGCAGAGCCAGTGTAGCTGATAACCTGTTTGATCAGGTAATCACCAACACCGTCAATGAAATGCAATGCGAGGAGGGAGAGGCGGTTCTGGTCCAATTTGATGAGTGAATTTAACGATGAGACAATTTGACAATGAAATTATCTCAAGTCTTTGACATTAGGAAGCATGCCAAGAGTCCACGACAGTAGTTGTCAGTACTGATGAGGACAGAACAAATTGTTAAATCTGTAAATCGTTAAATTGATTAATTAATCTTATCGCGAAGCTCCACCAGGAACTTGCGAACCGATTTTAGAGAATCGATGAGCTCGATTTTGTCTTTTACCGAGTTGTCGGTGTTGCGCAGCATCTCTTTTGCGCCTTGTAACGTGAAGCCTTTTTCTTTCACCAGGTGATAGATCGTTCTTACGCTATCGATATCTTCTTTGGTAAACTGGCGATTGCCTTTGCGGTTTTTCTTTGGCTTAATCAGATCGAATTCAGATTCCCAGAAACGGATGAGCGAAGGTGCTACGTTGAACTGTTCCGCCACTTCTCCGATGGAGTAGTAGAGCTTTTCGATTTCTTTTTCTTTATAAGCCATCTTGTCGAGCAAGGTAAGTAATTAATCCTTTATCATCAATGCGCACAGGCACTTCAGGGAAATCTTTTTTTGTAAGCTCCTGTATCTTGGTAATCACGCGGTTAGCGATGTCGATTTTCACCCTGTCGCGCGAAATTTGGTACGTAGGCGTGATCTGTGCCTTCAGGAATTTCCCCGTAGAATTAGTATAAACTTTAATGATTGGCGCCCATCCGTTTATGCCTGCGACATTAATACCACCATACGTGCAGAAATTACCTAAGCTGTACGCAATAAACCGGTTCTTGTAAACTTCTACTGCCCGGGTAACGTGCGGACCATGACCAAAGATTATATCGGCACCCGCATCAATCAGCATGTGCGAGAACTTGTAAACATCTCCGCGATCCTCGCCATGAAAGATCTCGTGCCTGCGCGGAACGTTCTGGTATTGCCCGCCTTCCGCACCGCCATGAAAGGATACCATTACAATATCGACCATCGTATCCAGTTCCTGAACGATAGCTTTTGCTTCCTGTAAATAGTTGACGCTGATGCAATTACTGTTCGGTGAAAAAGCAGCAACTCCATACCTGATTCCCTCTTTTTCGAAGGTTACATAGCGTCTCGGAAGCTGGCCTGTATGATATAGGCCAGCTGCTTCCAGTGTTTTGATGGTGCTTTTTCTGCCCGCGTCTCCAAAATCACCTGCGTGATTGTTCGCGATACTCATAACATCAAAGCCTGCGTTTACCAGATTTTGTGCATACTTCTCCGGACTTCTGAACGCATAACACACCGAAGGATCTTTACAGGTTTTAACGTTGCCGCCTTCATTCAATAACACACCTTCCAGGTTGCCAAAGGTTACATCTGCATTGCGCAGAATATGCTCAACTTCCTTCATCAGGAATTCACCATCATTCGGAGGCAATACGGGCAAAGGATAATTACTGCCCATCATAATATCACCAACACCAATAACGGTTACCGTATCTTTTTTAGGGGCAGTTTGTGCGTTGGAAACTAAAAAACAAAAGAACAGGACCAGGAAAAATAGAATGCGCATGTAGTGGTTAATAAGCCGCAAAAATAAAAAGATCAGAAGAATACCCAACTCTTGTCAGGTTGAGTTCACCGAATGTCAGCCTGAGCTTGTCGAAGGCTCTGGCACTTTACCAACCGTACACAAAATCTAAACTTACTTCCCACTCAGATTTCGACAGGCTCAATCTGACAATAAGCTCAGGCTGGCAAAGTTTAATCCAACGAGATAATCTCCTTCTCGCCCTGTACGATCAGCTTCTCGTATTCCTGGTTACTCAAATCGCGCTGAAAGAAATTGATCGGGTTAATGTGTTCGCCATTAAATAATACTTCGTAGTGCAAATGATCCGATACAGATGTTCCGGTATTACCCACATAGCCGATGATCTGACCGCGTTTAACCTTATCGCCCGGCTGAACAATATATTTTGATAAGTGCGCATAGCGGGTTTCAAATCCAAAGCCGTGGTTCAGGTAAACCACATTTCCAAAACTTGAAGAAAGATATGAGTTATCGACCCGGCCATCGCCTGTGGCATAAACGGGAGAGCCATGAGGTGCTGTAAAATCCAGGCCTTTGTGCGGACGGACATAACCCAGCAATGGATGAAAAC
Source organism: uncultured Roseivirgaceae bacterium (assembly GCA_964534735.1). Classification (GTDB taxonomy): domain Bacteria; phylum Bacteroidota; class Bacteroidia; order Cytophagales; family Cyclobacteriaceae; genus UBA2336. The sequence continues at coordinate 7,526 of CAZHQP010000003.1, read as the reverse complement.
GCAATCCGAAAATTGTATGCAGCCGCGTAAGGTCTTTGTTATCGATGGGCTGAATCGCAGGTCTGGATGCCCACATGGAGAGCTTGCGGTCAGCAGTTTTGTTTAGTTCTTCATACGACTGCTGTTCAACGTCAAGCTGATGTTTGAGCTTCTCAAAACGCCTGTACGTTGATGCGATCAAATCATATTCTTCTACTTCTGCGAAGTAAGTCGGTTGTGCACCACCAGTACCCGCATATCGCTCGGAAGGGCTTAACGGCTGGAGATCTAAAATTACCCGGTAGTTATGGTCGTCCTGGCTGATAAGTTCATCCAGGTTATGGCTGGCATCCGCAATCCGCGCTTCGAGCGAACTCCACTCAGCCCGCAGTGAATAATTCTGGTCCATCTGGTATTGCTCTTCAATGGGTGCAAAGCGATTGATGTACCAGAAGAATAAGGCAAGTGCAGCAACAAACGACAGCGAAAAGAATATACCCACATTTCGCATCAGCTTGCTTCCGGTGAGGTACACCGGTTCATACTGGCAGGTCGTGAGGTTATATATGAAAGTTCTTCTTTTCACGCTTAATCAAGTGACTGGTTCTTTTTCGCGCCAAGCTTCTGCAGTTCAATGTGCTGATCGCTTGTTAATCCTTCCAGCATGTACGGCACAGGGTCAACCTGCTCACCTTTGCGGATAATTTCATAATGCAGGTGTGGGGCAACCGAGCCACCGCTCATGCCCACGGTGCCAATTGTAGTTCCTTTATCAACTTTTTGTCCGGGACGAACCGTAACATCATCCAAATGTGCGTAGCGTGTAACCAAACCATTCGCATGTTGAATGTCAACATAGTTTCCATAACCTGCTTGCAGTGTTGAACTCTTGACGGCCCGAAGAACATTCCCGTTAGCGGTTGCCACAACAGCCGTTCCGCGTGAAGCGGCAAAATCAGCGCCCGGGTGATTGTAATTTCCTTTATGGAATGGATTGATACGAATACCAAAGCCCGAAACAAGCTTTGTATTTTCAGAATTTTCTACCGGTTGAATGGATGGAACTGATAGTAAAAAAACCTTATCACTTTTACGGATTGGCAAGCTGCCGATTTCTGTATTATGACTGATTGCCGTTTTTGAGATAGACGTTGTTTTTGCGGACAGTGCATCCAGCTCTTGCCGGAATGTTTCAGCATCTGCTAACAGCAGGTCAGCAGTAGGCGCAGATCTCACTTCTGTTTTTTCGAGCGGAGTTTCAAACAGCTTCACGTGAAGTGTTGCGTTCTTTTCTTTCAGACTGCTTATTGAACCCTCCAGCACGGATGATTGCTGTTGCAGTGAAGCGAGGTGTTTTTCAAATGTTTTGTTTTCTTTTTTAAGCTCTTTGCCGCGTTCCGTCAGGAATAATTTGCTGTGCAGAAAGAGGATTCCAACGAAGATCAATACCGTGGAAACAGCGAACAGAACGCCATATCCGAGAATGCTGCCGTATGCAGTTTTCTTCGGCTCGTAACGGCAGGTTTCAGGATTGTAATAGTACTTCGATAGACGCATGTTCGGTTTAAAAAAATCTGTGAAATCTTCGAAATCTCACCCATGAGCAGTTATTTTTGCCCGTTCATCCCGGTTCAAAAGCTATCACTGTTGAACGAAGGGGTGAAGATAAGAAAAATCACGAAATCGGTAAAGATGGAATCGGCAGAAGTACGGAGGTTGTTTTTAGAGTTTTTTGAGAAGAAAGGCCATCAGATCGTGCCTTCTGCGCCTTTGGTGCTGAAGAATGACCCGACTTTGCTGTTCACCAATTCAGGCATGGTTCAGTTCAAGGATTATTTCCTGGGCAATGCCACACCGAAAGCCAACCGCATTGCGGATACACAAAAATGTTTGCGCGTAAGCGGCAAGCACAACGACCTGGAAGAAGTTGGTATCGATACCTATCACCACACCATGTTCGAAATGCTCGGTAACTGGAGCTTTGGTGATTACTTCAAGAAAGATGCAATCGCGTGGGCCTGGGAGTTGTTGACTGAAGTCTACAAACTTCCGAAAGACAAATTATACGTTACGGTTTTTGGTGGTGATAAAGGAGACAACCTTCCGGTGGATGAAGAAGCGAAAGAGCTTTGGAAAGCTTTTACAGCTGAGGATCATATTCTTCACGGCAACAAGAAAGATAATTTCTGGGAGATGGGCGAAACCGGGCCATGCGGTCCGTGTTCGGAGATTCACATCGACTTGCGTCCGGAGGATGAGATCAAAAAGAAGCCCGGTCGTGAGTTGGTAAAC
>CAZHQP010000003.1:4032-5245 GCA_964534735.1 uncultured Roseivirgaceae bacterium | reverse complement strand
CAGTGATCATCCGCAGGTGGTGGAAATCTGGAACCTGGTGTTCATGGAATTCAACCGCAAGGCTGACGGTTCGCTGGAAAAGTTGCCGGCACAGCATGTAGATACCGGTATGGGCTTCGAGCGCCTGTGCATGGCGATTCAAAAGAAGACTTCGAATTACGATACGGATGTGTTTTCTCCGCTGATCAATTTTATTTCGAAAGAGTGTGGTATTCCTTATCACGGAACTTCGCCCCTCTCCCCGGGGAGAGGGGAACGGGGTGAGGGCGAGAAGACCGACATCGCGTTGCGCGTAATGGCCGATCACATCCGTGCAGTTTCATTTGCGATTTGTGATGGACAATTACCATCCAATACCGGAGCAGGTTATGTGATTCGAAGAATTTTGCGCAGAGCAGTTCGCTATGGATTTACATTCCTGAATTTCAAGGAACCGTTTATGTATAAGCTGGTTGCTGTGCTGAGCAATCAATTGAAGAATGTATTTCCGGAATTAGAAAAACAGAAAGAGTATGTAAGTAAAGTGATCTTTGAAGAGGAGACATCATTCTTGAGAACCCTTGATCGGGGACTTAAGCGCATTGAAGGTTTGAAAGCAATTTCCGGTGAGCAGGCTTTTGAATTGTATGATACATTCGGTTTTCCGCTAGATCTTACTTCATTGATCGCGCGTGAGCGAGGCTTTTCTGTTGATGAAGCAGGCTTCAAAGCTGAGATGGAGAAGCAAAAGAACCGTTCGAAAACAGATGCCTCAAAAGAAACAGGTGACTGGATACTTGTTGGTAAAGATGCGAAGTCGGAGTTTATTGGCTATGATAATCTTGAAAGTGAAGTTAAGATCATCAAATACCGCAGACTGAAACAAAAGAATAAAGAATTGTTTCAACTCGTGTTTGATAAGACTCCGTTCTATGCCGAAAGTGGCGGTCAGGTAGGCGATACGGGTTTTATTGAAAGTGCAAACGAGAAAATTTACATCACCGATACAAAAAAGGAGAACGAGTTGATCGTTCACTTTGCTGATTCATTGCCTGAAAATCTTAATGCTGTGTTCAATGCTGTTGTGGATAAGAGCAAGCGTCAACTGAGCATGGATAACCACTCAGCAACGCATTTGCTGCACGCTGCTTTACGTCAAGTGCTCGGTAAACATGTTGAGCAGAAAGGCTCACTGGTGAACGATAAAATTCTTCGCTTCGACTTCTCGCATTTC
>CAZHQP010000003.1:0-4022 GCA_964534735.1 uncultured Roseivirgaceae bacterium | reverse complement strand
GCTGCAATGACTTCGGGAGAGCTGCAGCAAGTAGAGGACATTGTGAATCGTAAGGTGCGTGAAAATATTCGCCTGGATGAGAAGCGCAATGTACCGATTGAAGAAGCTAAAAAACTTGGTGCAATGGCCCTTTTTGGTGAGAAATACGGGGATTTTGTGCGGGTGATTACGTTCGATCCGAAGTTTTCAGTCGAGCTTTGTGGCGGAACGCATGTTCAGGCTACCGGTCAGATCGGGCTGTTCAAGATCATTTCTGAAAGCTCGGTTGCAGCAGGTGTAAGAAGGATAGAAGCGATCACAGCCGATGAAGCAGAAAAATTTGTGAACGATAATCAACGATTATTGGATCAGGTTAAGGAGCTGTTGAAGAATCCGAAAGATTTATTGACTGCAACCAGGAATCTGCTCGATGAAAAAAATGCGCTGGAGAAGAAACTGGACGAAGTAAATCAGGAGAAAGCAAACCTGATCAAAGACCAACTCGCTGCAAAAGCTGTAAAATCAAATGGTGTTACACTGATCGTTGAAAAAGTATCCGTACCCGGTGGTGATTCATTAAAGAACATTGCTTACGGATTGCGCAATCAATTCAATGATCTGTTATTAATTCTCGCGGCAGATGTTGAGGGTAAGCCGCAAGTGTTGGTGATGATCGGAGAGGAACTTGCAAAATCTAACAAGTATAACGCTGGCAACATGGTGAAAGAACTCGCCAAAGAAATTGATGGCGGAGGCGGAGGTCAGCCGTTCTTTGCAACAGCCGGTGGTAAAAATCTCAACGGACTGGACAAGGCTCTTGTAAAAGCAAAAACCCTAATTTGAAAACTATGAAGAAGATTTTATGTGTGTTGTTGCTGATTGCAATATTGCCTGCGTATGCCCAGGATTTAAGTACAGAAGTGCAAAAAGAATATATGGCTTACAGCGCGTTGCTGAAGGCGAAAGATTTTGATAAAGTACTGGACTATACACATCCCGGACTTTTTGAAGTTTATCCTAAAGATCAATTGAAGGCCGCGCTAGAGCAAGTGTTTAATAATCCGCAGATTCAAATTGAATTAAGCGACCCGGTACTATCTGAGTTTGCTCCGGCCAAACAGGTTGAAGCAAATCATTATGTGAAGTTTAAAAGCATGACTGTCACAAAAATGAAATTCGGTTTCTTTGATGAACTGCCGGAAGCTGACAAAGCCAATGCATTAGCAATGATGAAAGATAATCTGAAGGCTCAATTTGGAGAAGATAATTTTTCGTACGATGAGAAGACCGGATTCTTTACTGTAACGGCTAATAATCAAATGCTGGCTGTATCACAGGATAAAAAGGGTTGGAAGTTTGTTGACGTTAGTAATAAGCAGCAACGCCCGATTCTCGAGAAATTTATTCCGGCAGAGTTTTTTTAAACTGATTTATTAAAAATTCGCGGACTTGTGTCGCGATCCCATCGTTGATCAATTTTATCCGGGATGCCGGGACAAGCCTGGTTATTACATGAACGCAAAAGAAAAATACAGAGCGGTAATCGGACTGGAGGTGCATGCGCAATTGCTTACATCCAGCAAGATATTTAATGGTGATGCCGCTTCGTATGGTGCCAGGCCTAATACACAGGTAAACGTAATTACGCTGGCACATCCAGGCACACTACCTAAACTGAACAAGCGTGCACTGGAGTTTGCCATTAAAATGGGACTGGCTTGTCATTCTGAAATTTCACAGTTCAATATTTTTGATCGGAAGAATTATTTCTATCCCGATCTTCCGAAAGGTTATCAGATCACACAAGACAGAACACCAATCTGTAAAGGCGGTTATGTATCAATCGTTACAAAAGCGGGCGGTGAACGCAACGTGAAACTTAACCGTATCCATTTGGAAGAAGATGCGGGCAAATCGATCCATGCAGATGGACCGGAAAGCTTTATTGATTTGAATCGTTCTGGTGTTGCGTTGATTGAGATTGTATCTGAGCCGGATATGAATACATCTGATGAAGCCTGGTCATTTCTTACAGAAGTTCGGCAATTGGTTCGATATCTTGAAATTTGTGACGGCAATATGGAAGAGGGCTCGCTTCGGTGCGATGCCAATGTATCCGTTATGTTAGCAGACGCAACTGTATTGGGTAAAAAGGTAGAGGTTAAGAATATGAACTCCATTCGTAATGTTCAGCGTGCCATTGATCACGAAATTGAGCGTCAGATTGGTTTGTTAGAAAAAGGGGAGAGCATTGTTTCAGAGACCCGAACCTACGATGCGGATAAAGATAAAACCTTCAGCATGCGCGAGAAGGAAGAGCTGAACGATTACCGCTATTTTCCGGATCCGGATTTAAGCCCGGTTATCATTTCGGATGAATGGCTGAATACTATTAAAAGCTCAATGCCAGCTTTACCGAAAGAGCTGTTGAAGAAATTTGTTAATCAGTACAAGCTTTCGGAATATGATGCGCAAGTATTAACCGATACAAAAGACATTGCTGTTTATTTTGAATCGGTTTGCAGGAGCACAGAAAACTTTAAAGCAGCTGCTAACTGGGTAATGGGTCCGGTTAAATCGTGGCTGAATGAAAATCAGAAAGACGCGACACAATTTCCGGTTGCTCCGGCCCGGCTGGCTGAAGTAATCCGCCTGATCGATAGCGGTAAAATGAATTTCACCATTGCAGCGCAGCGATTGTTTCCCGGGCTGATCAGCAATCCGGAAAAGCCTGTGCTCGAAATTGCGTTAGAGCTCGATGTGCTCCAGGACAGTGATCACAATTCGATTTTGCCTATTATTGAGGAAGTTATCGCTGCCTTTCCGGATAAGGTGAAAGCATATAAAAAGGGAAAAAGCGCTATTCTTGGCATGTTTATGGGTGAGGTGATGAAGCGAAGCAAGGGTAAAGCTGATCCGAAAGTGACAAACGAACTGTTAATCAACAAATTAAAAGAAGTATAATGAAGCTGTTTATTTTTTTACTGTCTGCAACACTGCTGTTGAACGGATGTTCATCTAATGGTCAGCAGCCTCCTAAAGTTGAAACGATAACCGTTACCGTAAGTGGTAAGGTTGGTTTTCCGCAGGCCGGAAGCATTACAATCCAGGAGCTTAAGAATGGTGCGGGCTGGCAGGATACCATCAAGCTGAAAGGAAATTATACGTATGTTAAAAAAATTACACTTAAAGAGCCTGGCTATTATCGCCTCAACTTTTACAATAAGCAAACGGTTGATCTGATTCTTGATAATAGTAATGTGGAAGTAAACGTGGACGGCAACAGTGCATCCGGGTTTTCAGAAATAAAAGGCTCACCGGATATTGATCTGATTCGAAAGGCACAGGGATACGTGCAAGCATTGCTGGCTTCGCCTGAATTCATGACGGTAAGCACGGAATCTCAGAAAGCACAGCAAGTCAACGATCAGGTTAAGCTGGCAGAGCTCCAGGTTCAGCGTGAAGCGTTGGTTGCAAAAGTTTCCAATCAGGTTGCAGAGCTGATCAAAAGCTCCCCTGCCTCGTTGGGCGGAATCAATGTTTTTATGTTAGAGAACGGCCAGCTCCTGAGCAAGGATAAGTATATGGACCTCTATATCCAGTATGCAGATAAGCTGAAAAAGAGTATGCCGAATTCAGCCATTGCTAAAGATTTCATTGCTATGGTTGATAAAGAAAGAGCGCTTGCTATCGGGCAGGTGGCGCCAGAGATCGCCTTGCCGAATCCGGAAGGTCAGGTGGTAAAGCTTTCATCGCTTCGCGGAAAGTATGTGCTGATTGACTTCTGGGCGAAATGGTGCGGACCTTGCCGCAGGGAGAATCCGAATGTTGTGGCAGCTTATAACAAGTATAAGGATAAAGGCTTTACCGTATTTGGCGTTTCGCTTGATCGTTCAAAGGAAGACTGGGTGCAGGCAATTGCAGAAGATGGCTTAACGTGGACCCATGTTTCTGATCTTAAATATTTTCAATCGGAAGCTGCGCAGCGATATAATATTAGCTACATTCCTTTCTCCCTGTTAATTGATCCGCAAGGAAAGATT
>CAZHQP010000002.1:14388-34591 GCA_964534735.1 uncultured Roseivirgaceae bacterium | reverse complement strand
GGCAAACTTCAATTATACCAGCTTGGTAATAATATCATCCACACTAATGCCTTCAGCTTCTGCCTTAAAGTTGCGTACGATACGATGGCGCAGTACAGGTTTGGCAATCGCCTGAACGTCTTCAATGTCAGGCGAATATTTACCATTTAGCAAAGCGTTGCACTTTGCACCCAGCACAAGGAACTGTGAAGCCCGCGGACCCGCACCCCATTCAAGGTAATCATTGGCAACCGATGAAGCGCCCGAAGTTTGCGGCCGGGTTTTGCCTACAAGCCGCACTGCATATTCAATTACATTATCCGGAACCGGAACTTTGCGCACCAGGTGCTGGTAGGCAATAATATCTTCGGCTGTTAGGATCGTATTCAACGCTTGCTGTTCATCGGTTGTTGTATTTTTTACAACGCTGACCTCTTCCGTAAAAGAAGGATAGTTCAACAAGATATTAAACATAAACCGGTCGAGCTGTGCTTCCGGTAACGGATATGTTCCTTCCTGTTCAATCGGGTTTTGTGTGGCGAGCACAAAGAATGGCTTCGGCAATTCGTAGCGCTGGCCGGCAATGGTTACCGCATATTCCTGCATCGACTCGAGCAACGCTGCCTGTGTTTTAGGAGGTGTACGGTTTATCTCATCCGCGAGAACAATGTTTGCAAACACCGGGCCTTTAATGAATTTAAAGTTGCGCTCTTTATCCATTGTCTCAGCACCAATAATATCTGACGGCATCAAATCAGGTGTAAACTGAATTCGTTTGAACTGAAGATCAAGCGCGCGTGAGATGGTTTGAACGAGCAAGGTTTTGGCAAGGCCCGGTACACCAATCAGCAGTGAATGACCCTGGCAGAAGATCGCAGTAAGTACAAGTTTCACCACCTCATCCTGCCCGACAATAACCTTCGAAATTTCTTTTGCGAGATTTTTATATGTGCCTGCCAACGCATCGGCCGCCTCCACATCAGACGAATATTTAGTCATTGCCATAAAATGTTTGTACGAAAATAATGCGCCTGCGGTTCCGGCAAGTAGGTTTTACACCTGCGGTACCAATCGCTAATCTAAAATACCGCAAAAATTGTAGGATTGATCAACGCTGATGAAAACATCTTGACGAACTTTATTAAACCAGCGATTCAAAACTCCGTTTTTCTTCTGGTTTAATGTGGCTGTCTGGAGCTTGTTCCAGTCGTCTTTCAACGAAAGCTCGTGCGCAGCAGTTTTTGATTTATAGAATAAGATTCTCACAGCTTCTTTTTGATCCTCCGTACGATAAACAAGGGGCTTCGAAATATTTCCGATCTTCATCGAGTCAATGGCAAAGTACACAACCGGGTCGAGCTCTTTGTAAGGAACTTTTGCTCCGCCAATTTCATCGGTAAAAAATCCGCCATTTCCCTTTGTTACCATATCGTCTGAATATTCCTTTGCTGCTGCCTGAAACGTAAGCTTTCCGCTTTGGATTACCGTGCGCAAACTATCAAGATAGCGTTCAGCAACTTTTAAATCTTCCGGGGAAGGGGAAGGCGACATCAGTATGTGCCGGGCATGATATTCATTACCTCTTCGCTCCAGCAATTGCATAATGTGAATACCGAATGATGTTTCGAATGGCATTGATATTTCCATCGGCTTTAGCTTAAACGCCATCGCTTCAAACTCAGGAACCATCATTCCGCGGCCTGCCCAGCTCATGTCGCCACCGTTGCTTGCAACGGTTGGATCGGCTGAATGTTTTTTAGCGAGCGTGGCAAAATCAGCACCCCGCAACAGCTCATCACGGATTGCCATCAATTGAGTCTTCGTCTCTTCCTTTTGCTGTGCACTGATTTTGGCAACTTTTACGATCTGTGCAACTTCTGCTTCTGCATCCAGAAAGGGTAGGCTGTCTTTCGGAATTTTATTAAAGAATTTTTTTATCTCAGCCGGTGTAACGGTTAAATCTTTTGTGATTGTCCGCTCCATTTCACTTACAATCATCTGTTCCCGGATCATATCCCGAACTTCAAGCTTAATCTGATCCATGGTTTTGCCAAAAGCTTTCTCAAGCTCTTCCTCTGAACCGCCATATTGTGAGACAATGATGCTTATCCTGCGCGAAGTGTTGGCATCAACTTCATCATCTGAAACTACAACTGAATCGATCTCGGCTTTGGCAAGCATAAGCTTGTTACGAATGAGGATTACCAGGAACTGGCATTTCACTTCATCACCACCCCGGCCACCCTGGTTGGCTACATAATCGAGGTATGCTTTATCAACTTCTGATTTTAAAACAATGTAATTGTCGACTTTCGCAACAATTTTATCTACTGTAAACCCCTCGGATTCCCCGGTAGCCGGATCCTGGGCACGTGCGGTCAGGCTCAACAGACAAAACAGAGCTATCGCTCCGGCAATGCTACTTAAAGACCTCAAATTCTTTTTCACTAACTGCTTTATTATAAACTTCATCTTCCAGCTTTTTGGCAAGCTCAACCTTGCGTTTATTCAATATTATGTTGCGGATGTCATCTCTTACGAATTCAAGAGGCGAAATATTATCCGAAATGCGGTATTTAGCCACTTTTAAAAAGTAAAGATAACTATCATCAGATGTTTCATAATACCGATTCGCCTTTAAAAACTGAATTTTATTTGGGATTTCTGCCAATGGAGAGTTTTTAACCAGTTCGTCAAAAACCATCCAGGCCGAATCACTCAGGTGGTAGGCAGTTGAAAAGCTCAGGCAATACGATTTCAGCTCGTTCTGATCCTTTTCCTTCTGCGAAAACATGAGTTCTTTAACCCGGTTGGTGCGGGGAGCGGACTTCGGAACTTTCACAAAAACAGCCTGAACAATGTTCTGTTTCAGAACGAAATTATCAATGTTGGTAGTGTAGTATTTTTCAATGTCAGCCGCTGATATAGCTGTGTCCAGGTTTTGCTTAATGTAGTATGATTGATATTCGTATGCGATCAGGCTAAAGCGATAATCCAGGATCTTTCGCTCCACTTCAGCTTCATTGATATTAATTTTCTTACCCGCTTCCTGAATTAATAATTGCTTTCTGATCCATCCATTGATATACGTTTCAGCACGTTCAGTACTGTCTTGTTTGGTTGTACTGCCGGTGAGAATTCCGGCAAGCTCGTCTTTATACAGGTAGGCGTTGTTTACACGCGCAACAGCGGTACGATCACTGTTACCGCCTGTTTGTTCATTCTTCATTTTAATGAACTCGCAACCCGTAAGGAGAAATAAAACTCCGATACTAAGACTTAAGCTTTTCAACGACATATTTTTTTGTTTTGTCATTTACTTTAACCGGATATTTTTTTCTTAGCTGCTGAAGCCAGTTCTTTTCCAGCTCATTCTGATATGCAGTAATCACTGAAGCCCTCGCTTCGTCAAACGTCATAGGGCCCGGGGGTACAATAGCAGAAACAGTAATCAAATGGTATGTGTTCGCGTTTTGCGAGATGTAATGGCCGGGCTTCCATTCAATGGCTGACAAGGCTACACGATCTTCGCGCTGGAACACGCCCGTTTCGTGATAAACATTTCTTGTTTTTAAAATGTTTGCCGTTTCCGTTGAGTCATTGCGTGATACACTTTTATTAAGCAGATCAATAGTTTCTTTTGAATCGGAATAATAGATCGTTGCCTGCACGCGTTCTTTTGCTGTATACAGTTCCGGGTGAGCATCAAAAAACCTGCGCTGCCCGATTGAATCTTCACTTGCTTTCTTCCACACTTCTTTTTCCATAATATCGAAAAGAAGAATGCCTTCGTAGTATTCTTTCAGCAGCATCTCAAACTCAGGATTATCTGCAATCACCTTGTTTTCAAAAGCCGTGTTGACGGATGATTCGGTAAAGCCTGCGTACAGCATTTCCATGTATTTATCAGGCGCCATGGAATTAGGACGTTGATTTTTCTGAACATAGTCCAGAAAATCACGGGTGGTTATTTTATTTGACTGAAGCGTAAACAAGGTTTCTTTGCCTGCTGAAAAAGACGCAGGTGTTTTCCATTTCCCCTTCGTCAGTGCGGTATCTGCCAATGCAATTACTTTAGTTTTTATGGCTGCGTTTTCAACAAATCCAAAATCCTTTCTGAGTTTATTCATTAACGCAACTCGTGAGATTTGAATACGTTCATCGCGTGCCATTCGGTTTTTAAGACTACCGGCTGCTTCTTCAAAAGTTGGTACGGGAATCTTCCGCTCAAGCTTTACAATGTGCCAGCCGAAGGCTGTTTGGAACGGATCCGAAATATCCCCCGGATTCTTTAACGAAAAAGAGATCTCCTCGAACTCGGGGATTCTCGCCAGAGCCCCAACGCCAAACGGACGAAGCCTGCCACCGCTATCTTTCGAACCCGGATCTTCCGAATACTTCTTAACAAGATCTTCCCACTTCGCACCTCCGCGCAGCTGATCATGAATTTCAAAAATCAGGTTCTTTGCTTTCGTTTCATCACGTTGTCCGGCACGAAGCATAATGTGGGATACTTCAACTTCGCCACGCGCAGGTCTGCGGGGGCCTACCTTCACGATATGATATCCAAAGCGGGTGCGGACTGGGCCAACAATATCACCCGGTTTTCCAGCGTATGCTATTTCTTCAAACTGATAAACCATCTGCAATGCTGTGAAGTAGCCGAGGTTGCCTTTATTCATTTTAGCAGTCGGGTCTTCCGAGTACAGCAAAGCTTTCTCTTCAAAATCTTCACCCTCCAGCAATTGTTGTTTGATCGCTACTGCCGAATTATAGGCTTGCAGCGTGTCAGCAGGAGATGCATCCGGTTTAACATCGATCAGGATGTGTGCTGCGCTAACTTCCGTTTGCAGGCGGTTATATGTAAGCTTCACGAGACTGTCAAGTATTTTCCCGTCCGGCAGGTAAGGCTTTCTTAACTCATCTTTGTAAGAGTCATATTCCTTTGAAAACTCAGGAGTTTTATCAAATCCGCGGCTGCGGGCTTCCGCAACTTTCAGCTTAAAGTTTATGAACAGGTCGAGATACTCCTGGATCTTTGCGTCCGTAAAGTCTTCCTTGACCAGATGGTTCTTTTTATACAGGTAGATGAATTCTTCAGCATCTGTTTTATCCTTACCTGTGGAAAACAGGATAACCGGCTTAGACGCTTTTTTCTTTTGAGCATAGCCCGAAACACATATCATTGCCAGTGCTGCAGCAATAAAAAATCTTGTCATGATTACTGAGTTAGTTTGCCTGAACTCTTTTAACGAGCCGGCAAATGTTTTTATTTCCCGACTTGCCATATTCTACCGAGTCCATAATTGATTTTACCAGACGAATGCCGAGGCCGCCTTTACGTTTTTCATGGATGAGGTTATCCATGGTAGGTTCATTGAATTGATTGATATCGAATACACTTCCGTCATCGATGATCTCAAATACAACCGGTTTATTTTTATCGATTCGTATTTCAAGATCAAACAGTTCAGCCGGATTACAATCATGTGCATGGATCATCAGGTTTGAGCACATTTCATCCAGCGCCAAAACCATTTCACTGATCTCAAGCTCAGATATACCATGGTTCTTCAGGGAAGTCCGGATAAAATCCCGGATTCCCTGCAGATTCTCAAGGCTGCATCCAACTTTATATTTATACTTCATGCACTTTCTTCTTAGCCTCTGCTTTATCCGGTGCGATATTCAGCAGATCGTATAATCCCAGTATCTCGAAAGTGTTAGCCACTTTTTCATTCATGGCAAACAACACCATTTTCAGGCCCTTGTCTTTAAACTCATCGATGTAGGACATAAATACCCCCAATCCGGCTGATGAAATATATTCCAGCGCGCTGCAGTCCACCAGAACTTTTGTAAACCCCTCGCCTACACTTTTTGCGATGGTCAAGTCCAGTTCTATGGAAGAACTTGCATCAATTTCACCAATAGGCGTAATTATGTCGATTCCGTCTTCCTGAAGTCTTTTTATGTGGACCATGTATTATAAACGGTTTAAATTGGTTTATGTTCGGTTGTTAAACTTGATGATCATAGTCGTGTAATCATCGTTAATATTGTCAGTTCCGGAAAACTCATAGAGCTTACGGATCAAATGATCCTGAATTTCTTTCGGCCCCTGTGTTTTTACCTCCAGTAAAACCTCCATCAGGCGATCATAGCCAAACTCTTCGCCTTTTGTGCTCTTCGCTTCGGTGATTCCATCGGTGTATAAAACCATGATGTCGCCCGGCTGGTACGTAAATTCATTTGCTTCAATAAAATTCTTGTAGCTGTTGTTCCGCACCATGCCCAACGCCACTCCCTTATCTTTAAAATACTCAGCTTTGTTTTTTGCTGCTGAATAATACAGCACCGGGCAATGCCCAGCGCGCGCATACCGCACAGTTTTGCTTTGTGTATTAACCATGAAGAAGATGGCGGAAATAAACGAGCCCCGTTCCAGGCAAAATATCAACGCCTTGTTTGCGCGCGCCATAAACTCATCCGGCTCAATGCAGTCCTGGGCAAGGCTGTGAAAAATCCCCTTCATCTGCGACATATGAAATGCCGCAGTTGTTCCTTTACCGGAAACGTCAGCAATAATCAATGATGTCTCCTGTGCGTTAATGCGCAACGTGTCATAATAGTCGCCTCCTACTTCGTCAGCTGATTCTGAAAATGCTGCGATCTCAAACTCAGGGTCTTGCTCTAATACCTGCGGCAACAAACTCTTTTGAACCGTTTTGGCAATCTTAAGCTCTTCCTTATAACGCTCGCCCTGCAATGCCTCTTCTAATAACCGGAAATTCTCAATAGAGATTCCAGCCTGGTTAGCGAATGTTGAGATGATCTTGGTCATCTCTTTATTGAATCCATCAGGCAGCTCTTTTAACAATGCCAATGTTCCGATGTTTTCACCTTTAACATAAATCGGAAATGCAAGAATCGAGCGGAAGTGTGAACCTTTTAAAGAAGCCAGTGGCCGCGAAAGGTTTTTCGTCTTGTCCGGACTTTGGTCCAATACTCCGGTTACGTTATTACTTTTCAGGTGCGCAATAATCTCGTACGCTTCTTTTTCTGAAATGCGGTATGTGAATACACGGTGTACTGAAGTATCTTTTGTTTCCAGCCAGCCGGCATCTGCAAAAACACTGCTGACAGAAGTTTCCAATAAAATATTGTAAACACTTTCTTCGCTTTGTTCCGTTTGAATTGACTGGCTGATCCGTTGAAAGTTCACAACCTCTTCAAGCTTTTGCTCAAACACTGAAGTTGTCGGTAGATTGAAGAGAATAACCAGGAAAGAAAAAATACTGTAGATCATTACAAACATCGTTACCGACTGGATGAAGATATGGTCACGGTGATCGGTAAACCCCGCTGAAACGGTTTTTGCGAGTACACCCGTTGTATACAACAGGTAGCCGAGATAAAAAATTGTCAACAGCAGCAGCAGCAGGCTTGTCCATTTCTGACGGAAATTCAGGAAGGCAACCCATTTCATGTTGGCCGATAAAATCAAGGCAAGCACAACAAAGAAGCCCAACAGAATGTTATAAAGCATTTCGATGGGTGTAGGATCGAAACATGTATACAACAACACAAGCAGAAGCGCATATTCAAAAACCGCCCAGCCGCGTAACAACCATTTTGATTTTTGATAGAGGATCAATCGCTTCCAGGCGCTGAATGAAGCCAACAGGAAGCTAGCCATCAACCCCAGGTTGATAATATAAATCACCTCCACATATACAACGTTGTTGGTGAGGTTGGTGCTGTTAAGTAACTCTTCAACCAGTCGCAACAATAACGAAAGCACCGTTGCGATAAGACCTGTTGCAAACACGCGCCACAGCAAATCAACAAAGTTCAGCTGCTCATTACGATCAATCTTAAACTTGTAATAGTAGTAAAGTGTAATCAGGTAAAGGTTGAGAATGATGGCCGGCAGCCAGGTTGGAATTTCCTGAGGCATGCCATTCTTGGCGCTGAACACAACCGACAGGTCAGTAAACAGCAAGGCAATCCAGGTGATCACTCCGATCACAAATAACAGTCTGGAAAGGGCCTTTGCGCGCATATTTACCTGAGACCAAGCTACCCGGCATGAAAAAAGCCAACCGGGTACGATTGGCTTGCAAGTATATGAAATTACGCTGATTTATGGGCTTAAAACCCTGATTAAAGCATGTTTACTTCCGGCTGTAGTTCGGGGCCTCGCGGGTAATGGCAACATCGTGCGGATGGCTTTCGGTTACCCCCGCTGACGTGATTTTTACAAATTTGGCCTTCTTCAGCGCCTCTATATTCCTGGCTCCGCAATAGCCCATACCTGCGCGCAGCCCGCCCACCATTTGGTAGAGCACTTCCGATACCAATCCTTTAAACGGAACCCGGCCTGAAATTCCTTCGGGCACAAGCTTTTTAATATCATCTTCCACATCCTGGAAGTATCGGTCTTTCGAACCAACTTCCATCGCCTCAAGGGAACCCATGCCGCGGTATGATTTGAATTTTCTTCCCTCGTAGATAATCATCTCACCCGGAGCTTCGTCAGTCCCGGCAAGCAAAGATCCGATCATTACACTATCCGCACCTGCAGCCAACGCTTTAACAATATCTCCGGAGAACCGGATTCCGCCATCGGCAATTACCGGAACACCCGATCCTTTTAGAGCTTTCGATGCTTCATAAACTGCTGATAGTTGTGGCAGGCCAACACCGGCAACTACACGGGTAGTACAAATTGATCCCGGACCAACACCAACTTTAACTGCATCCGCTCCGACTTTCGCTAACGCTTTAGCTGCTTCACCGGTGGCAATGTTTCCAACAATAATCTCAAGCGTTGGATATTTTTTCTTAACACGTTTTGCGGCATCCATCACACCTTTCGAATGGCCATGTGCAGTATCGATACTGATCACATCCACACCTGCATTTTTTAATGCTTCAATGCGATCCAGAATATCCGGTGTTACACCTACAGCCGCACCAACACGTAACCTTCCGAAAGAATCGTTGCAGGCATTTGGTTTGTTTTTCTTCTTCTGAATGTCTTTGAATGTCACCAGGCCGGTAAGCTTACCTTTTTTATTAACGATTGGAAGCTTCTCGATTTTGTATTGCTGAAGAATAGTTTCTGCTTTATCCAGCGTAATGTTATCAGGTGCAGTAATCAGGTTTTCTTTCGTCATAATAGACTCAACCGCGAGGCTCATGTCCTTCTGAAAACGGAGATCACGGTTAGTGATAATCCCCAACAACTTTCCGTTTCCGTCAACAATCGGAATTCCGCCTATCCGGAATTCACGCATGATATTCTCAGCATCCTGAACGGTGGCATTCACCGAAAGTGTGATGGGATCGAGAATTAATCCGCTCTGCGACCGCTTTACTTTCCTGACTTGTTCGGCCTGCTGGGCGATAGTCATGTTTTTATGAATGAAGCCCAGGCCGCCTTCCAGTGCCATGGCAATTGCGAGATCAGCTTCCGTAACAGTGTCCATTGCTGCGGAAACAATCGGGATATTAAGCTTGATTTTAGAGGTTAACCGGCTTTGGGTGCTGGTTTCGCGGGGTAGAACGTCAGAATACGCGGGTACAAGGAGTACATCATCGTACGTGAGCGCTTCAAACAGGAATTTTGATGAATCTAGGGCCATGGCAAATAAACGATCTGTTATTTGCCGGGCAAAGATAAGGGTTGAGTGGTGAATTCGCTAATAATAAATTCAGCAAGTCCTTTTAAATTTGAACCATAATTCTGAACGTCTATGAGACTTATTTTTTCAACTGCACTTCTTCTTCTTTCCATTTTTTGTTTTGCACAAACCCAAACCGGTAAGGCTTCCTTTTATGCCGATAAATTTGAAGGCCGCCCTACTGCCAGTGGTGAAAAGTACAAGCATAATAAGCTGACCGCTGCACATAAGTCGCTTCCCTTTGGAACGGTGATCAGGGTAACTAACCTTAAAAATGATCGGAGTGTTGAAGTTGTTGTTAATGACCGGGGGCCTTATGTTGAAGGGCGCGTTGTTGACCTTTCCAAATCAGCAGCTGAAAAGCTCGAATTCGTAAACATTGGTCTTGCAGACGTAAAAATTGAAGTTGTCGATGCCGGAACCGGAAAAGTAAGTGACCCTTCACGCGCAATTGATCATATTGTGGTCGATGAAAAAGAATTTTATGAGTTCCAGATTGAACGGCAAAATCCGAAAGGCTATGGTTTGCAGATCGGCACCTACCAGGAATTAGTTAACCTGATGCGACTCGCAGAAAATTTAAAAAGCTCGTACCAGAAAAAGGTTGTGGTTCAGGTTAAGATCTTGAATGGCGTAAAGTATTACAGTCTCATTCTCGGGCAATTCCCGAATCGAACCAAAGCAGAAAACTTCAAGGAAGAGATCAAAAAGAAATTTCCGGATACATTTATTGTTGAGTACGAAAAGCTCTGAGTCGGGTAGTTAAGCACTATGGAATTTATTGCGTATGCCGCCTGCATTTTAATTGGAGTTGTCCTGGGTATTCTGGGCGGGGGCGGCTCCATTCTTTCCATTCCAATTTTAGTTTACCTGCTGCATGTTGATGTTGTAATGGCATCGGCTTACTCTTTATTTATTGTAGGCGCAACTTCCTTTGTAGGCGCTATCCCAAAATATAAGCAACACCTCGTAAACATTCGTACCGGGTTCTTTTTTGGATTGCCCTCAATCGTTACCATTTTTTGTACCCGCAAATGGATTGTGCCGTCCATTCCTGAGATCATCTCTCAAACTGAGTCGTTCACCCTTACCAAACGGGTTTTGATTCTTGGTTTGTTTGCAGTACTCATGATCCTTGCTTCCATTTCCATGATTCGTGGTGCAAAAGAGATTCAGAATACCAACAAGCGTTTTCGGGTTGTGTTGGTAATTATTGAAGGAATTATTATTGGTTTCTTAACCGGATTAGTAGGCGCGGGCGGTGGATTTTTAATTATCCCGGCCCTTGTATTGCTAACCAAATTACCATTTAAAACTGCAGTTGGAACTTCCCTGTTTATTATTGCAATCAACTCATTGATCGGATTCCTGGGTGATGTGCTCAATTATTCAATTGATTGGACATTCCTCCTATCCATTACCGCGCTTTCTATTATCGGTATTCTGATTGGAAACCGGATCTCTAAAAAAATACCAGCCGCAACTTTACGTAAAAGCTTTGGCTGGTTTGTGTTAGTAATGGGCTGCTGGATTTTGCTCCGGGAATTGTTATGATGCTGCGTTCTCCGCAACAATCACTGCAATTACTTCTGCTGCTGCACGTTCGCCTGATTTAATGGCTCCGCTTATGGTACCGAATTCACCTGTGAAGTCTGTGGCTTCTCCGGCAAAGAAAACTTTATCATCAACAGGCTCCGCCAATACAACGCGGTCTTCGTTTGTTCCGTTAAGCAATGGATAGGATAGTCCGCCTTTAATGTACGGCTCAAGGCTCCAGTCTTTAACTACAGAAATTATTGTACCTCCGGCTTCCGGAAAGCGCTTGCGGATACTTTCTGATGCTACCCCGTCAAACACCACATCCATTTCATCCAGTATCTTTTGAATTTTTTCGTCATCTGTCAGTGCTGAAAGCTCTTCCGCTTTTGGTCCGTTAATGGTCAGGCTTACTGTAACATTAAATTCGCTGCGACCTACACCACTCAGGAAATACGATGGACATTCTGTTCCTCCATAAATAAAGGCAGGCTTTTCGCCAAAGAAATCATTGCGGATAAACTCTATAATGATTCGAATCGACTTATCCATTCCGATGCGGTCGCGGGCGGCAATCTTTGCAGAAGGCAGGCCCGGAGTAAAACTCATTAATGAGGAATCTTTTAATACGTTAATGGATGAGGTTACCACCAGCTTCTTTACCGTTTCGGAAGTTTCGTTCCCATTCGTTGGGTTTAATATAGTTAGTGTAATTTCATCACCTCCATAATTAATGGCCTTAACCGCGCTGTTCAGCTTAACTTTATTAACGGCATTATCATATCGCGATGAAAGTACGTTGATGATCGGGTTTGCCCGTAAGGTAAATTCCTTTTTGTCATGTGTTATCATCGATAGCGCTTCACCCATCGCATTGGCGCCAATCCGATCGGGCGATGAACCGTATGCATTTCCGAGCCACGAATTAAGTATTCCTTGCATCTCTGCACTTGCCGCTGCTGCAGTTTGAATTGATCCCCCGCCCGTATATGCGGCAAGGCCGGTATCGCGGAAGGTTTTCAACGCCTGAAAGTCAGGCCGCAAGGCCGCTTCTGCCTCCGATACATAATCATCTCCGATAATATAGTAGTCGGTAGCGCTTGTTGGTGCATCCTTATATTTTACAATTGGCCTTTTCGCCAGGCTGATAATTTTTCCAAACTCGGAGTCAGTTCCAAAAACGCGATCCGCACCAAGCTCAACCGGATAGTCAGCAGCCAACTCACTGAAAACAGGTTCCGATTGCCTTACAGATGCAACGCGTCCGCCAATTTTATCTGAAGCTTCAAATATTTTTACGCGAACACCTTTTGAGATCAGGTAATCTGCCACAGCAAGTCCGGCAGCTCCGGCTCCCACTATACCTACCACGCCATCGTACTTAATCTCCGGTCCTTTATCATCTTCCGAACATGAGCTTAACCACGCGGGCAGGACAAGACCTGCTGTTACGCCATAACCCAGACTTTTTAGTACTTCTCTTCTTTTCACGTGAGGTGTGTTTGTATGAACATTTCAGAAAGATAACGATCGTTAGAATTTTAAGAAAATATGCATCATTTTCGGCCTATGGATACGGGAAACAGCCCGAAGGTAATAAGGATCGCTATTGTTGGGCCAGAGTGTACGGGCAAAACCGACTTGGCCAGATTCCTGGCAAATCACTATAAAACCCAATGGGTTCCTGAGTTTGCGCGGGAATATATTGAAAGTCTGGACCGGGAATACAACCAGCAAGATCTGATACACATTGCAAAAGGCCAGCTTGCGCTTGAAGATGAGCTTGCAGCTAAAGCCAATCGATTCTTGTTCTGCGATACAAATCTGGTTGTTATAAAAATCTGGAGTGAGTTTAAGTACCATAATATAGATCCGGAAATTCTTGCGCTTATGAATGCAAGAAAATACGATTTGCACCTGCTTACCGATGTTGATTTGCCGTGGGAAGATGACCCGTTACGCGAACATCCTGATAAACGGCAGGAGCTTTTTGACTTATATGAAGCGGAGCTGATAAAAAGCAAAACCCGGTTTGTAAAAATAAACGGTGACTATACTGAACGCAGATCAAAAGCAGTACAAGCCGTTCAGCAACTCCTGTAAGACTTTCAGGTTAAAAATCTTATCTTACCTGACCTAATCTTAACCGTATGACTTCACGCAGATCGTTTTTCCAGAAATCAATTGGAATGGCCGGAGCGCTTACGCTGGGTCCGTTTGTACAAAGTGCAATGGCTGAAGATGTATCCGATGCTATGCTGTCGCTGAACAAGCTTTCACCTGCTGATGCTGCTGCCGATGAAGAACTTTGGGGAAGAATGGCCCAGGCCTATACTGTATCACCTAATATTTTAAACCTGAATAATGGTGGAGTAAGTCCGCAACCAAAAGTTGTGCAGGATGCTGTTAACCGGTATTATCAGTTAAGCAATGAAGCGCCTTCTTATTACATGTGGCAGATCCTGGATAAAGGCCGTGAAGCGGTGAGAAGAAAGCTGGCTGATTTGGCAGGATGTTCGAATGAAGAAATTGCCATCAACCGTAATACAACCGAAGCCATGGCTACTGCTACGTGGGGGCTTACGCTTGCAAAAGGTGATGAGATCATCATGACCAAGCAGGATTATCCAAATATGATCCAGGCCTGGAAACAAAAAGAAATGCGTGACGGCATTAAGATCAAATGGCTGAATCTTCAGTTGCCCATTGAAAGTGAAGAGCAGATTGTAAACGAGTTTATCAACGCCACAACATCCAAGACAAAAATCTGGCATATCACGCACATGGTTAACTGGACGGGCCAGATCTTCCCGGTAAAGCGTTTGTGTGAAGAAGCCCGCAAAAGAAATATTATTTCGTTGGTAGATGCCGCGCACACCTTCGCGCATCTCGATTATAAGATATCAGATATCAATCCCGACTATTTAGGGACAAGCTTGCATAAATGGCTTTGTGCCCCGTTTGGAACAGGGATGCTTTATGTTAAGAAAGAGAACATTGGCGGTTTATGGCCACTGTTCCCGAATGATAAGCCTCAGATCGCTGACATCCGGAAATTTGAAACGTTGGGTACACGCTCCTTCGCACCTGAGCAGGCAATCGGCCAGGCAATTGATTTTCAAAATGCCATCGGTACAAAACGGAAAGAAGAACGGCTTCGGTATCTGAAAAATTACTGGGCTGAAAAGGTCACCAAAAATCCACGCGTAAAGCTTAATATTTCCCTTAAGCCTGAATTTTCATGTGCGCTCGGCAACTTCTATATCGAAGGCATTGATTCCGGGGAAGTTGGAAGCCGGTTGATGAATGAATTTCAGATTCATACCACAACGGTTAAATGGGAAAACATCAATGGCGTTCGTGTAACTCCGCATGTATACCACACCACAAAGGATATTGATCGGTTTGTTGAAGCTGTGGCGAAGATTGCCGCTTCGTAGTTAATCCAGGTTTTGTAATTCCCGGAGCGACTTGCTAACCCATGCGGTTGCAGCCACTACACCCATTGTCATGCAGCCGCCAAAGATAACAGAAGGCACTACACCCATTAACCGTGCGGCTACGCCTGATTCGAACATCCCTATTTCATTAGAAGACCCGATAAAGATATAGTTAACAGCTGAAACCCGGCCTTTCATATTCTCAGGAGTAAGGGTCTGCATTAAAGTTCCGCGGATGATCACACTGATGCAATCAAACACACCACTAAGTACCAGCAAACCAAGCGATAACCAAAAGTTCTGCGAAAGCGCAAAGCAGATCATGCAGGCACCGAATCCCGCCACTGCCCAGAGCATAGTTTTTCCCATATTTCGTTTTATCGGGTTATGCGTAATATAAAATGCCATGATTACAGCGCCTATAGAAGGCGCGCAGCGTAAAAACCCAAGTCCTTCGGGTCCTGTATGTAATATCTCATTCGCAAAAACAGGCAACAACGCAACTGCTCCGCCAAATAAAACCGCAAACAGATCGAGTGATATCGCACCCAGGATCAACTTATTATTAAACACAAATTTCAATCCTGCTTTTATCTTCTCCCTCACACCTTGCTCATCCGATACCGGGGGCAAAGGTTTCTTCTCGATGTTGAGTATCAGTATGAGGCCAAGCAATACAAGTGAAGCATCGAGTGTGTACGCTGCCGTGATGCCAAAAAATCCATAAACAAGTCCGCCTACTGCCGGGCCGGTAATGGAAGCTGCCTCCCACAATGTACTGTTCCAGGTAATGGCGTTCTGATACAAATCGCGCGGAACGAGCTGTGGCATAAAAGAAAAAATGGCCGGTGATAAAAAACCACGGGCAATACCACTGATAAAGATGATGGAATAGATAGGAACAACGCCCCAGGCAAGGATAAAAGCTCCGGGGTCAGTTGTAAAAAATAACAGTGCAGCAGAACAAACAAGCAGCGCAGTGACAGTGATTACGATAATCTTTTTTCGTTGAATGATATCCGCTATATGCCCCGCATATAAAGAAACACCTATAGAAGGTAATGCTTCAGCCAGGCCAATCAATCCAAGAGAAAGCGGATCTTTTGTGAGCTCATAAACCTGCCAGCCAACAACAACTGCCTGGATTTGAATGGCGATTGTTACAAAAACACGGGCGCTGATGAATCTTCTGTATTCCTTTATCTTAAGCGCTGCGTATGGATCCGGAGCAGGCATAATTACTTTTCGATCAAAATGTCATGAGAAAGCATTATCCGATAATCGGCATGCGTTTGAATGGCTTGGTTTCATCGAACAGCTTTCGGTAGGTCGCGTGCTTCTTTACAATTTTTGTTTGAACCTGTTCTGATACACGCATCATCTTGGGGTTGAAGTCACCAATCCATCCGAACTCATAATCTTCATAGCGAAGATATTCTTCCTGAACCAGCTTTCGGAAGCCGAGGATCATTCCGCCATCAACGCCCTTACCATGATGCTCGGGAGTAATCCCGAACAAAATCCCAAAAGCCTTACGACTGGTTTTACGCCACTGATGCCATACAAATTTGAGCTTGCCCCAAAAGTTAAGTTTACCATTCAGGTGTTTAAAAATCTGGTTGAGTTCCGGTATTGAGATAAAAAATGAAATTGGCTCTCCTTTATAATATCCGAACCAAACCAGGTGCTTATCCATCACGGGCTTCATCTGGCGAACCATATTTCTCGCTTGTGCCTGTGAAAGTTCAGGGACCTCACCGCGCTTGGCCCAGGCTTTGTTGTATACCAGCCGAATGTCGTCTGCAAGTTTGTCGAGATCATTACTTCGATAGTAATCGAACGTATAGTTCGGATCTTCCGCAACTACCTCAAACTTATGCCAAAGCTTATCAGAAAGCGGCTCGGCCATTTTTCTGCCATAGGTAAGCTGGTAGAAATAAACCTGGAAGCCATACGCTTCAAAGAAGTCTTTATAATACTGAAAATTATAATTGCACTGGTAGTTCGGTTCGAGGTTGTACCCTTCAATTAAAAGTCCCCACCAGCGATCACGCGGTCCGAAATTGATCGGTCCGTCCATCGCTTCAACCCCTCTTGCCTGTAGCCACTCTTTACACATGTCGAATAGCCTGAAAGCAACTTTCTGATCGTGAATACATTCAAAGAAGCCCATGCCGCCCGTAGGCTGATCGTTACCTTTATTAACAAGCTTGTTGTCGATAAAGGCGGCTACCCGGCCAATGGTTTCACCGGCATCATTCTGAAGAATCCAGCGGATGCATTCACCATGTGAGAAAAATTTGTTCTTTTTCGGATCAAAAACCCATTCAATGTCCTTTTGAAGAGGTTGAATCCAGTGCGGTTGATTTTTGTAGAGCTTCACGGGAAGCATCAGGAATTCACGAATTTCCCGGGAAGTCTTTACCTCAATCGCTTTCATAGTTTCTTTACATCGCGAACTGAACGGTGTTACCCGATACGTTTTCTTCAGTGCGATTCGGCAATTTAATAGTAAATGTGGTACCAAACCCAACTTTACTGCTTACGGAAATGCTTCCCCCAAGCTTTTCTACTGCATTTTTAACAATATAGAGCCCAATTCCCGAGCCATCGGATTGAATTGTAGCCCGGTAGAACATTTCGAAGATTTTGGCCAGGTCGTTACGTTCAATCCCAATGCCATTATCTGAAAAGATTATTGTAGTCTCCTGTGGTGTGGTGACAATTTCAATTTTGATCTCTGGCTTTGTGCCGCCAATCTGCCTGTACTTGATCGCATTCGAAACCAGGTTCCGGAAGATTTCAGAAATCCTCCAGCGGTCGCCATAAAACTCTTTACCCTCCACCCTTCGGTAAACCAAAACATCAGAAGCCCCTTCGAGATAGTTCAAATCCATAAAGGTTTTTGAAATAATCCCGTTGAAATCAACCTGCGTGATGCTGACATCCATCTTCAGGTTTTTGGAATGGCTTAATACATCGCTGATAAAGTGATCAAGATCTTCAACCTTTTTACCAATAATGTTAATATAGTCCATCGGGTTATCATCGTTGCCCGGAAGCTTGGCCAGATTAACTAGTCCCAAAATAGAAGAGAGCGGAGCTCTCAGATCGTGTGAGACTTTATAAACAAAATTATCAAGCTCAGTATTTCTTACTTTCAATTCTTCTTCAACCTTTCTGCGCTCGGTTATATCAACATACACACCGTAGATACTAATGGTGCGGTTATCAAGCAAAACCGGAACTCCATAAATCAGCACATCCACTAAATGTCCATCGCGATGCTTGCGTTTGGTTACAACACTCACGATCTCGTTAGCAGCAATGATGTTATTTAAATCAATTCCTTCGTTAGCCAGGTTATCCGGAACAATAAAATCGTTTATGCTTTTGCCTTTCAGTTCCTGGGGGCGATAGCCAAACATCTGCTGAAACCCGTTATTTACCTGCTCAACCTTTCCTTGTTCATCAAGCATCACAAGTCCCATCGGTGTGCTGTTGAAAAGCTGGGTGAATAAGGTTTCGTTTTTCTTACTGGTCGCTTCCGCTTTCTTCCGGTCGGTTATATCCCGAACGATAATCTGGTTAGCCGGAACGCCTTTGTACGTGAACGGTATTCCTAACGTCTCAACATCAATTATACTTCCATCCAGCCTCACATATTTTTCCTCCAGCATAGAGAGCGATTCGCCTTGCGCAATACGCAACATACGTTCCGCCACAATGGGTCTGAAATCCGGATGAACCAGTTCAATCACGGCCTTGCCAATTAATTCATTGTGCTTTGCGCCCATGATTTTATGTGCATATTGATTGGCGAAGACAAGTTTGCCATCAACATGAACACCCACACCCAAAGGAAGATGTTCTACCAAAAGCTGGTATCGGATTTCACTTTCCTGCTCGCGATGTTTGCGATCTGTGATGTCAAGGATAATTCCTTTCCGGACGGTGTCACCATCCTTTTTTTCGAAGTTTGAACGAGCTTCGATCCAGCGAATTTCATTTTTGACTTGTACGCGGCCCTCCCAGCTCCAAAGCTCGGCCCGGTTACGGTTTCCACGCGTTGATTCTTTAAAGCCTTCACGATCCTCCTGAATAATGATGTTATCCAGCACAGTAGGATCTTTCATCACATCTTCAGCTTTTATCCCTAAGATCTGAAGGCTGTTTGTACTGACAAATGAGAAGCTCCTTGAACCATCCTCCTTGATGGTTATTTCGTAGATGACCCCCGGTAGCTGCTGAATAAATTCGTACATCAATAGGGGCTTATGCTGATTGGAAGTATGGGCATTTTTTAAGTTTCTAAAGATAATTTGGTTTAGGTATTCTACACAACCGGAATAAGTTTTTATGCGATTTTGTCAGATTTACAACTCTTTTTGGGGTAAAAACTACC
Organism: uncultured Roseivirgaceae bacterium; assembly: GCA_964534735.1. Classification (GTDB taxonomy): domain Bacteria; phylum Bacteroidota; class Bacteroidia; order Cytophagales; family Cyclobacteriaceae; genus UBA2336. Next base: position 15,542 of record CAZHQP010000002.1, on the reverse strand, counting down.
CAATCAGCAGAAAAATAGCTGGGAAAATAAAGACTGCATCTCCATACAGTCGATAGCTTTGATTGCGGCTGAAGTAGGATGGTTTGAAAAAAAGAAGAAATAATACCACGTTCATGGCTGTCAGTAAGCATGCATTATTCCACATACGTGCCATGAACAACAACAAAAGCACCATCATCTGTACAATAAAAAGAATGACCAAAATGTATTTTGTTGTGGTGTACCCAAATCTTAGAACAAATGAATTGTATCCGTCAAGCCTGTCCGTCTGGATATCGTAGCTTGAGAAAAGCAGCAGGTTTATTAAAGCCGTTAAAAAGAAAGTCATCACCAAAAGAACTTCCGGTCCATCCAATGAACTATCTCTCAGCGAAATAGAAGGCAATAAAACACCCCCGCAGTATACCATCGCAATGATAAGCTCCTTTAAAAAGCCAAGCCATCGGTTAATCAAAAGGTATAAAGCTACTATTGCCGTCAAAATTACTCCTGCATGTATAATTTTAGTGCGTATAAAAAAAAGTAAAGAAAGATCAACGATAACGACCAAGCATAGACACGCAAGCAGTATTTTAAAATATCGTTGATGAAACCTGTGCCGCTCAGTTGAGGCCTCTTTTTTTATCTTCAACGCGTCCATTAAGTGATCGGCCGTGTAGATGATCCAAACCGTTATTCCTAATGCGAATAATGCGTATGGCCGAAGGAGAACTTCAAAAGTCTTTGCAAACCATGCCGCACAACAAACCGCACCCAGGGCAACATCAAGGCTGAGAATATTGATCAACCGATAAAAGCGAACGGCTTGATTCATTATAGAAACAAAAAAGTCCTGACGGTTTTTGTCAGGACTCTAAAGTTATACTTTATTACAAATGTTATGCAGATTTAAGCGCTTCCGCTCCACCCACAATTTCAAGGATCTCTTTGGTAATGGCTGCCTGACGTGACCGGTTGTACGTAAGCTTCAGCTCTTTTAACAACTCACCTGCGTTTTCTGTTGCTTTATCCATCGCGGTCATACGGGCTCCGTTTTCAGAAGCATTCGAATCAAGCACCGCCTTGTACAATTGGACCTTTAATGTTTTTGGAATCAATCCTTCCATGATTTTATCCCGGCTTGGTTCGTAGATATAATCTATTTCAACTTTAGC
>CAZHQP010000002.1:0-14288 GCA_964534735.1 uncultured Roseivirgaceae bacterium | reverse complement strand
CTTCCATGATTTTATCCCGGCTTGGTTCGTAGATATAATCTATTTCAACTTTAGCCGAGGTTGTTTTCGCTGGAGGAACAACCGGCAAGAATTGTTCAGTTCTTAAGATTTGTGTAGCAACATTTTTAAACTCGTTGTAAACAATCTCAATCTTATCGTAGGTTCCTTTCTTATACGCTTCCATTAAAAACTCAGCGACTGCAGAAACATTTCCAAACGAAATGCTTGCAATCGTGCCTACATAGTTATCAACGATGCTTACTTTTTTCTTGGCGAAAAAATCCAGTGCTTTTTTTCCTAACGGCAAAATCGTTACATCACCTTTCGCAAATTGAGTGGCATACTTTTCAGCGATAAGCTTATTAACACCTTTAAACACGCTGCTGTTGAACGATCCGCAAAGACCGCGGTCAGAACTTACGGCCACAATCAGGATTTTCTTCTCTTCCCGGGCTTGTGCATACCAGTTGTCATTGTCATTTCCCTCTTGTGAAGCGGAGAGATTTTGAAGAATAAAAGAAAGCCGCTGTGCGAACGGGCGCATCTGCGTGATTCGTTCCTGTGACCTGCGCAGCTTCGCAGCCGCCACCATTTTCATGGCTTTGGTGATCTGCTGGGTTGAAATCACTGACCCGATCCTGTTCTTTACTTCCTTTAAATTTGGCATACTCTGATTCGTTGATTTGCTAATTCGTTAATCAGCAAATTGGCTCCTTTCAAATTAATATTTAGATGCTAAATCCGTAGCTACTTTCCTGATCGTTGCTACATCGGCATCCTCAAACTTACCGGCACGCAGGTTATCCAATACCTGGCGGTGTGCACCATTCATTAAAATCGCAAACTCTTTTTCGAACTCACGTACTTTCGTTACCGGAACGTTATCCATAAAGCCGCGCGTAGAGGCAGTGATAATCGCCACCTGCTGCTCAACGGATACCGGAGAATATTGATCCTGTTTCAGGATCTCCTGGTTTCTTCTTCCGCGTTCAATTGTCAATTTAGTAGCTGCGTCAAGGTCAGAACCGAACTTTGCAAACGCTTCCAGCTCGCGGAACTGTGCCTGGTCAAGCTTTAATGTACCCGCAACTTTCTTCATCGACTTGATTTGTGCAGAACCTCCTACGCGTGATACCGAAATACCTACGTTAATCGCAGGGCGAATACCTGAGTTGAACAAGTTTGTTTCAAGGAATATCTGTCCGTCCGTGATCGAAATCACGTTTGTAGGAATGTAAGCCGATACGTCACCTGCCTGTGTCTCAATGATTGGAAGCGCTGTTAATGAACCACCGCCTTTTACCAAGTGTTTGATAGAGGCAGGAAGATCATTCATGTTCTTCGCGATTGCATCGTTGTTGATAATCTTAGCCGCACGCTCGAGCAAACGAGAGTGAAGATAGAACACATCTCCCGGATATGCTTCGCGGCCAGGAGGTCTTCTCAACAGAAGAGAAACTTCACGGTATGCAACTGCCTGCTTCGACAAGTCATCATAGATAACCAATGCCGGACGGCCGGTATCACGGAAGAATTCACCAATCGATGCACCGGTAAACGGAGCAAAGAATTGAAGCGGAGCCGGATCCGCAGCAGATGCTAATACAATAACTGTGTATGGAAGTGCGCCCGCTTTTTCAAGCTCGGCTGTTACCGCAGCAACAGTCGATGCTTTTTGACCAACCGCTACATAGATACAATATACTGGCTGACCTTTATCATAGAATTCCTTTTGGTTGATGATCGTATCGATCGCAACCGCTGTTTTACCGGTCTGACGGTCACCAATGATCAACTCACGCTGACCGCGGCCTACCGGGATCATTGAGTCAATAGCTTTAATACCAGTCTGTAAAGGCTCGTTTACCGGCTGACGGAAGATAACCCCCGGAGCTTTACGCTCAAGCGGCATTTCATAAAGATCACCTTTGATTGGTCCTTTTCCATCAACGGGCTCACCCAGTGTGTCAACAACACGACCCAGCATGCCATCACCCACTTTAATCGAACCGATCTGGCCGGTACGTTTTACCGTGTCGCCTTCGCGGATACCTTTTGAGTCACCCAGCAATACGGCACCCACGTTATCTTCTTCCAGGTTAAGCACCAGTGCTCTCAATCCGTTTTCGAAAACTAAAAGCTCTCCGGCTTGTGCTTGTGTAAGTCCGTAGATACGCGCCACACCATCACCGATGGTAAGCACCGTTCCTACTTCTTCAAGCTCAGCGCTGGTACGGCTTTGCGAAAGCTGTTCGCGTAATATTGCTGATACTTCTTCTGGTTTAATCTCTGCCATAACGTATATGTTGTAGTCTTAAAATTCTTTTATGTATGGATTCTCGCTGAACTTCACTTTCAGCGCTTTCAATTTATTCTTAATGGATGCATCGATCTGGCGATCGCCAACGTTCAGCACAAAGCCACCGATCATGCCGGCATCAACTTTTTCCCTGATCTCAACTTCTTTTTTATCGCTGATCTTCTTCACAATCTTCTCGATCTCGCCACGCAACTTGTCATCTAACGGAACAGCGGTTGTAACCGATGCCTCACCAACATTCTTGTAAACGTTGTACGCATGATGAAATTCTTCAGCGATTGCGGGCAAGAGTGGCTCACGGTTTTTGCTGGTGATGATATCGAAGATGGCAAACGTAAGCTTGTGAACTTTCCCTTTGAAAACACGCTCCAGGATCTCACGTTTCTTATCGTGACGAACGATTGGATTGCGGAGCATTAATGCAAACTCACGGTTCTCTTTTACAATTTTAGAGAAGCTGAGCATATCCGTGTGAACGGCATCGAGCGCATTTTGCTCAACTGCCAGTCCCAACAGGGATTTAACGTACCGCGATGCTACCCGTGACTCAGCCATTCCTTAGTTCAATTTTATTTCGTTGATGTATCCTTCCACAAGGCTCTTCTGCTCTTTATCGGAAGCCAGATTTTTCTTCATGAGCTTTTCAGCAACTTCCAATGAGAACATTGCAACCTGCGTTCTTACATCGCGCATGGCAGCTTCTTTCTCAACATTGATTGCAGCGCGGGCTTCCGAGATAATTTTATCAGCCGCTTTCTTGGCATCATTCTGTGCTTCGTCTTTCAAGCGGTTGGCAACTTCGCGTGCTTCTTTCAGCATCTTATCACGCTCCTCGCGTGCTTCTTTCAAAAGCTTCTCATTGTCAGACTTCAACTGCGCCATCTCGGCACGTGCACGTTCAGCCGTGTCAAGCGCGCTTTGAATTGAGCCTTCGCGTTCTTTTAACGAGTTAATGATTGGTTTCCAGGCGAGTTTGCTCAAGAGCAGAACGAGCGCTACGAAAACGATCAGTTGCCAAATGATAAGTCCTGTGCCGGGCGTTAGAAGTTCCATAATATGTTAATGTCGTGTATTGATTGTTAAAGTAAAGAAACCCGTACTGCCTAATGCCGTACGGGTTGCTTAAGACTGCTTAGCTCTTGAAAGAGATCAACAGACAAATTACCAATGCGAAGAGAGCAGCCACCTCGATAAGAGCGGCAATGATCAACATCGCACCTTGGATTTTGCCTGAAGCTTCCGGCTGACGCGCCATACCTTCCATTGCAGAGCCTCCGATTTTACCGATACCGATACCTGCGCCAATTGCAGCAAGTCCCGCACCGATTCCAGCGCCCATGATTGCATAGCTGATGTCCAATAAAAGTGCTAATGACATAATAAAATAGTTAAGTGTTAAACAAACCAAACCGGCTAACCCGGAGTGGATATCTTTTGCTGATTAATGATGCTCGTGATCTGCGATAGCCATGCCGATGTAAAGCGATGTGAACAACGCAAATACATATGCCTGGATCCCTGCTACTAGCAACTCAATCAAGCTGATAAACAATACAATAATGGATGACCCTGCACCAACCCAAACGCTTCCGAAAATAAAGGTGAGGCAAATCAATGCGAGTAATACGATGTGACCGGCCGTAATCGCCACGAACAAACGAATTGTCAGGGAGATTGGTTTGGTAAAAATCCCGATGATCTCAACTGGCAGAATAACCAGCCGCAACGGCAGCGGAACTCCCGGTGTCCAGAAAATGTGCGACCAATAACCTTTGTTACCGCTTACGTTTGTGATGATGAATGTAAGAACAGCCAGCACCATCGTTACTGCTATGTTACCGGTAAGGTTGCCGGCACCCGGGAGCAGGCCCAATAAGTTTCCGAACAGGATAAAGAAGAACAAGGTTAATATGTATGGAAAGAACTTCTCGTAGTGATGCCCGATATTTGGCTTCACAACTTCATCGCGAACGAAGATGATGATGGGTTCAAAGAATGATTGAATACCCTTTGGTGCTCTGCCCGTGTTTTTCTTATAGCCTCTTGCTACAGCCGTAAACACCATTAACAATAAAGCTGCGTTGATAAACAGCATGGCAACGTTCTTGGTAATGGAAAGATCAAGTACGTGTTCGCCATTTAAGCTGATGTGATTATGCTCGAGTGTGTAGCCATTATATGCTACAACATTATGGTGCTCATCGTAAAAATTCCTGGAAGAAAAAACTTCCAGTCCGCGCTCGGAAGAATGCACAATAACCGGGAGGAATAACGTGCCATAGTGACCGTCAAAAAAATGCCAGACATGGTCGTCCATTACGTGGTGCAAAATCACCTCGCTTGCATTAAATGTTTCCGTTGCTTTTTCCTCGTGGTGTTCCTGAGCAAAAGAGGCAGTTCCAACAAAAAACAGCACAACTAAAAGGGACACAATTTTGCTGAATTTGCTCGAGAAACGGCTCATTTTAGACGATTTTACAGGGTGGAAAAATCCGACCGCAAAGGTATTAATTTGCGATTCACAAAGAAATTTTTCCTCGCTTTTTTCCCCTTTTCAGGATGACTGTTCAGCGATTTACCACGCGGTATAAAAACACGGTTTCAAGAGCTGTAAAAATGACGTACCCGACCATAAAAAATACCACGTTTTCGAACATCCATTCGGGCTGCAATTGGGCCATCACAAATATGTACGCGCCATAGGCAATCAGCTTCACAGCAAGCGTGGCGAGGTATAACGGGACAAAGAAATCCGGTTTATCGCGTTTGATGTTCACCAGGAACCGGTAGAGTCCGACAGTACTTAAAATCAGCAGAATGATACTCTCCCAAAAGAACCCGGGAAGCGTATCAAAGAATAAATAGCCACCGCCAATCAGCAACAGCGAAATAATAATTGCAGCAACAATGAATCTTGCCAAAGAATTATTGGTCTTTAACGGATTTATAAACCTGGTAGATGATCGCTCCAAAGGCGAGGAAACCAAACGTAAGCATAAATGCCGGAAATTTAAGCTCAAGGCGCTGATCCAATAAATACCCAAGCCAGCCGAAAACGCCAATGCCGCCCAATAATTGAAAGGCAAGGCCACTCCACTTTAAATAGACGTTAGTTCCTTTCTTGATCTTCGCTTTCTCCTCTTCCGTCATGGATTACATCTTGCCAATTGGGCGGTAGAGCTTAGGATCAAGGCTGGCAGGTGACCAGTTCTCTAAAAATTCAAGAACCTTTTTAGGGTCATGGCCTTTGCCTTTTTCGAGGTAGGCACTGTTTTGCGTATGAAGCCTTGTGCCTTTGCTATCGAGTACCACAAACACCGGGAATCCAAAGCGCTGCGGATAGCCAAGTGATTTGAATACTTCATCATTAAAATTCTCCTGGCTGTAGTTTACATGCACCACTACATAGTTTTTATCTATGTAGGTTTTAAGCGTATCGTTTGTAGTGGTAAGATTATTAAACAGGATGCACCAGCCGCACCAATTACCCCCAAGCTGCAATAACACATGCTTGTTCTCTGTGGCAGCTTTTTTTACCGCAGCAGCGATGTCAGCTTTTGCATCCGCTGACGGATTGTATAAGGTTGGTTTTTCCTGGGCAACAACTGAGCTGATCAAGCCCAGCACAAAAATCAAATTCAGGCAAAGCTTTTTCATAGCTATAGAAGATTAATTAAGTTTTGCTTCCTGCGGAGTGCTGAACGAACGTGAAGGTAAACTTGCATCACCTCCCTTAATATCTTTTACGGCAGCGCCCATTTTACAGCTTCCGTTAAATACTGCACCCGGCTCAACCACAAGCTTTCCGGTAACAATATCTCCATTAATGATGGCCGTAGCTTTCAATACAAGCAATTCAGAGATTTCAATTTTGCCTTTCACCTCGCCTTCAATATCTGCGTTCTGGGCTGTGATATTCCCTTGAATATTAGATGAATTGCCTAATGCAACTTTAGATTTCGACTTAACATTGCCAATCACTTTGCCTTCAATCCGAATGTTGCCGTATGTCTCGATGTTTCCTTCGAGTACAGTTCCTTTACCGATTGTGTTACTGGAGTTACTGATTTCTTCAGCCACTCGTTTTTGTTCTTTTGAAGTAAGCATGTCTTTACTTTTAAAATGTTACAAATTCTTCCGGGTTAAGCGGATTACCATTGTACCACAGCTCAAAGTGCAGGTGTGGTCCGTCAGTCATTTCACCGCTATTGCCAACAATAGAAATGATCTCGCCTGCATTAACAAAAGTACCAACTTTTTTCAAGAGTTCCGCATTGTGCTTGTATACGGAGATCAGGTTACCGCGATGCTGGATCATGATCACATAGCCTGCATCCTGTGTCCAGGAAGCAAAGATGATTGACCCATCGGCAACGTTCTTAACAGGTTCATTTGTTTTCGCAACGATATCAATTCCATAATGCATTCGCTTACTGTCGTAATGATCGGAGATAAAACCAGAGATAGGCGAAAAGAAAAATGTTTCCTGCAACTCGCGATACTTAACACTTGTTAATGAAACCAGCGATAGATCTGATTTTTCAAAATCTTTACGGAAAGCTGAATCTGTTGGTACAAGTTTGATATCGCCCGGCTTAACCGGAACTCTGTTCTCGGTATTCAAAACTTCTGATGGATCTTTAAATCCGCTTGTATCTCCGCTCAGCACGCGTTGAAAATTCAAAATGTATTGATCCTTCTGTGCATCGAGGATCGCGAGTGAATCAACTTTATCCTTCAATGCAACAAGTTGCTTGTTCATTTCAATCTGCGCATGCCGCGGATCAAACCATTTTGCCAGCAATGTTTTTGAGAGAAAGAGACTAATGATGAAGATCACCGAAAACAGGATCACCGAAAAAAGAATTACCTTCGAATAGGTGAATCCCACGCTTGTTTTCTCAGCAAAGTTCTCCTCATTCCGGATAACAAGCTGGTACCGGCTGGTGAGCCAGTTCGATATGGTTTTTTTAGGCTTCAAATCCCTTTATTTTGGGGGCAAAATTAGATATTCCGGCCGATTAAAATATTGAATATATGATTTTTACGTTTAGTCTTCGTTAATCCGGTTTAATTGAAAAAAGTCGCCCTCTATATTGCTTTAGCTGCCTTATTTATCGCGGGCTGCTCTTCTCAATCGAACACCCTTACGAGTAAAGCTTTTCATAACACAAGTGCGCATTTTAACGGGTACTGGTATGCAAAAGAAGAAGTTACAAAAATTGAAAAGGACAATCTGAAAAGCTTTGTCGATGACTATAACCAGATCCTCTTATTATATCCTCCGATCGATTCAACGCGTGCTAAAGGTTACGATAAAGAAATTCAGGAGGCGATAAAGATGGCATCGCTTGCTATCCAACGTCATCCCAACAGTAAGTGGGTTGATGATTCTTATATTTTGGTTGGCAAGGCCCGGTTGCTGAGTCTTGATTGGGGCAACGCGGTTCAAACATTCAAATTTGTTAACACTAAAAGCAAAAACCCGGATGCACGGCACGAGGCTATCATTCAGCTGGCCAGAACATTTACCGAACATAATGAATTCAATAATGCTGTAGCCGCTTTCGATTTTCTTGAGAAAGAAAAGCTTAATAAAATCAATCAAAAGAATTTCTATCTGCAGCGTGCGCATTACTACCAGAAGCGCAAGGATTATGATTACATGGTGCGTAACCTCACTCAGGCAATTCCTTTATTAAAGAAGTCCGATCGCAGGGGACGGGTTTATTTTATTATTGGACAGGTGTACCAGAAGCTTGGACTTGAAGCAGAAGCATACAACTTTTATAAGAAAACTATTTCAACCAATCCAGATTATGAAATTGATTTCTACGCACGCTTATATATGGCGCAGGTTGTTGAGATCTCACGAAGCAGAGACCTTGCCAGTGCGCGCAAATCTTTCCACAAGCTTTTAAAAGATTCCAAGAATAAAGACTTCCGTGATAAGATCTATTACGAAATGGGTGTGTTTGAATTCAAACATCATAATTTAAAGGAAGCGATTACAAATTATAACCAGGCAGTTCGCGCAGGCAATAACCGGCAAATCGATGGTGAATCCTATCTCAAGCTTGGAGAGATTTATTACGATACATTACGCAACTTTCAGCTATCTCAAGCTTATTACGACAGTGCCGTATCGTCCTTACCGCCAACGCATGAGCGATACAAATCCATCCAGGTTCGTCAGAAAATTTTGAATGAATTTGTGAAAAATCTCAACACCATTACCTGGCAAGACAGCTTGTTGGTAATGGCCAGGATGGATACCGCAACACTGCGCAAGCACATTGCAGCCGTTCTGGAAAGTCAGAAGAAACCGGAAATAAAAACAAAAAAGAAAAAGCAGGCCCGCGTAAATATCAGCGAGGTTGCTTCTACTACGGCAGATCCCAAATTTGAGCTTTCAGACTGGTATTTTGGCAATCCAACCGCGGTGGCAACCGGGCAAATCGACTTTTCCAGAACGTGGGGCTCCATTGAATTAGCGGATAATTGGCGAAGGTCATCCCGGGCTTCAGGCGGTGAGTTTCGTACTTCACAAAATCAAACAGTTGTAGCTCAAAACAATCAAACTGAAACAACTACCGTAGCAGTAAATCCGGTGAAGGTTGAGTTTGATAGAATCTTTGCAGAATTACCCATAACGGATGAAGCCATTGCAAAAGCCCACAAGAAAATTGAAACCGCTTACTTTAACCTGGGGGATATCTATTATTTCGATCTGAAAGAAAGAGATAATGCTATTAAGTCTTACGAAACATTACTAACCCGGTATCCGCAAACTGAATTCCGGGCAGAAACATTGTATAAGCTTTACCTGATTTATAAAGATTCGGATAACGCTAAAGCAGAACGGCTTGCCGATGAGTTGAAGACGAAATTCCCGGAATCTTCTTACGCCAAGATTTTGGTTAACCCAAACTATCTCGTAGAGTCCGGACTTGTTGTTGAACAGCAAAAAGTTCTTTACAAACGGGCGTATGAAAGCTTTGAAGCAGAAGCGTTTCCTGCCGCACTGATCACATTAAACGAAGCAATTGCCTTGGGTGTAACTGAGTTTACTCCCAACCTTAAGCTACTGGGCGTATTGATCATCGGGAAAACGGAAGACATAAGTCAATATCAACTGCGGCTCGATGAGTTTGCAAAAGCGTATCCCGAAACGGATCTCGCAAAATATGCTAAACGTCTTCTTGAGTCGTCACGCAGCTTCACCTTACAGCAGGAGAAAGAAAAAGGCATTAAATATATTGCTTCATTTCAGGAGCCGCACTTTTTTGTGTTGATCTCCGAGAAAAAAGATGCAGTTGAAAATGCTGCTTCAAAAACCCTTGAGGCATTTAATACCACAACCTTCAAAGACCTTAACCTTAAGGTGAGCAATCTTATTCTAAACGATACATATACACTTACCCTGGTTTCCGATTTGGCCGGACTTCGGGAAGCAAAAGATTACTATAAAACATTCAGCGAAAAGCGCGAGACACTTACCGCGTTAAAGAACTATAAATTCAGTTACTTTGTAATTACCAAAGACAATTTCGATATATTTTACCGAACAAAAGGACTCGATGAGTACACGCGCTTCTTCGAAAAAAACTATACCTCACAGAATCCGTGAGTTTGCCAGCATTGAACGCCCCTGGTTCAAAAAGATTTTCAAAACCATCTGGATCCTGTTTTTCTGCTTTCTGATCGGATTTCCGCTCTATATCTATACGGTTAGCATTGATCTTTTTGGCCTTTACGGAGCCATGCCAAGCCTGAAATCCATCGAAAACCCTGAAAATGACCTTTCTTCAGAACTTATTTCCTCAGATGGAGTGTCTTTAGGACGGTATTTTCGCTTCAACAGAAGCCAGGTAGCTTATCAGGACCTCTCACCTGAGCTTGTCAATACATTACTGATTTCCGAGGATCATCGTTTTTACCAGCATTCCGGTATGGACTTCTGGGCATTTATGCGTGTAGCAAAAGGTCTTCTCACCTTTCATCCGGAGGGTGGTGGCAGTACGATCACGCAACAGCTTGCTAAAAATCTTTACACTCAAAATAAAGATATGGGCCTTGATGGCTCCATTGTTAAAAATGTATTTACCGGCAAATACCCCAGGCGGATCTTTGACAAAACTAAAGAGTGGATCATTTCCGTTCAGCTCGAAAAGAATTTTACGAAAGAGGAGATCATTGCCATGTATCTCAACACAGCAACTTTTGGGAGCAACGCGTATGGAATACAGGTCGCTTCAGAAACCTATTTCAATAAAAGCCCTGACAGCTTAAATGTACAGGAGTCGGCTGTTTTAGTTGGTATGCTTCAGGCGATCACAAAATTTAATCCCGTACTCAACCCGGAGAATTCCTTATCGAAAAGAAATGAGGTGCTGGGCAAATTGTATACACACAAGTATATCAAAACCCGTGAGGAGTTCGATTCACTCCGTGCGTTGCCGATTGTTCTTCAGTATAAAGTTCAAAATCAGAATGAAGGGTTAGCTACTTATTTCAGAAGAGTTATTGAAGCCGAGTTAATAGCCTGGTCGCGGGAGAATGGCATTGACCTTTACGAATCCGGGCTAAAGATTTATACAACTATCGATACGCGCATGCAGCGCTATGCAGAAGAAGCAGTTGCTGAACATATGGCTATTCTCCAGCAGGATTTTTCAAAAAAGTGGCAGGGAAGAAATCCATGGATTGATGATGACCGGAGAGAGATAAAAGGCTTTCTGGCTTCGCGGATCAAACAAACCGATGCATACAAATATCTCATAGAGAAGTACGGCAAGGATTCTGATTCCGTAAACATTATGCTGAATCTGAAAAAGCCTATGCGGGTTTTCAGCTGGAAAGGTGAACGCGATACACTGTTCAGCTCAATGGATTCACTAAACTATTACAAGCGCTTTCTCAATACAGGCTTTATGTCGATGGATCCGCGTACCGGTGAAATTAAAGCCTGGGTTGGCGGAATCAATCACAAATATTTCAAGTACGATCACGTAAAGCAGGGAAAGCGTCAGCCGGGATCAACTTTTAAGTCTTTTGTTTATGGCAGGGCTATGGAAGACGGTTTCAATCCGTGCCAGCAAATGCCGGATATTTCTCCCACTATTAAAGTATCAGGCGGCACATGGACTCCAAAAAATTCAAGTGAACCCTATTATGGCAGTGGCGAATTGATGAGCCTTAGAGAAGCTATGGCAAAATCTGTTAACTCGGTTACCGCCCGCGTGATGGAACAAGTACATCCGCAGAACGTTGTAGATTTTGCTCACCGGGCCGGTATTGGCAGTAAGCTTGATCCTGTTTATTCACTATGTTTGGGTGTAAGCGATGTTTCACTATTTGAGCTGGTGGGTGCCTATAGCACGTTCGCGAATGAGGGCATTTTTACTGAGCCTTACTACATCACACGCATAGAAGATAAGAATGGGAACGTTCTCGAAAGTCGCGTTCCAAAAACACGCCAGGCAATGAGTGAGCAAACAGCTTATAAAATGGTTTACATGCTGCGCGGTGGTGTGGAGATTGAAGGCGGAACTTCCGGAGGCTTGCCCAGAGAGCTTAAAGTTGATAATGAGATTGGCGGAAAAACCGGAACAACAAATAACGCATCCGATGGCTGGTACATGGGCATTACCACCAATCTTGTATCGGGTGCATGGGTAGGCGGAGACGAACGAAGCATTCACTACAGCAACTGGGGTGATGGTGCAGGCTCGAAAACAGCTCGTCCAATCTGGTCCCGGTATATGCTTAAAATCTATGCTGACCAGAATCTCGGTTATAAAAAAGGTTTCTTTAAAGTCCCCGCTGCGCTGGATGTCCGTCTTGATTGCAATGCGTATTCAACATCTGATACAACTGCTGTAGTAGAAGAGCCATGGGCTATTCCTAGATAATAGCTCGCATGAAGTATCAGCTTAAGCAATATATTCAGCTTCTTCCTGATTCTCCCGGGGTATACCGTTTTTATAATACCGAGGAAACGCTTATTTACGTTGGTAAAGCTAAAAGCATTAAGAAACGGGTTAGCAGCTACTTCAATAAAATTGAAGGTGTAAACCGGAAGACACTGCGGCTTGTATCGGAAATAAACAAAATTGAGTACACCGTTTCCGGAACTGAATTTGACGCACTATTGCTTGAAAACAATCTCATCAAGCAAAACCAGCCCAAGTATAATATCCTGCTCAAGGATGACAAGACCTTTCCGTACATCTGCATTTTAAAGGAGCCCTTCCCGAGAGTAATCTATACCCGTAAGTATCTTCCGGAACAAGGCGAATATTTTGGGCCCTACTCAAGCGTAGTCGCCATGAAAAACATTCTTGAGCTCGCCCGCAAGCTGTACACCATCCGAACCTGTCATTTACTTCTGTCACAAAGCAATATCGAGCAAAAGAAATTTAAGGTTTGCCTCGAGTTTCACATTGGTAATTGCAAAGGCCCTTGCGAGGGTTTACAGAACGAATCAGATTATCTAAAAGACATTGATCAGATCCGTTCGATTTTGAAAGGCCAGATCAGCATTGTCGAGAAATATTTTTCAGAACAGATGTCAGTTGCGGCTTCATCGATGCAATTCGAGAAAGCACAGTTCTTTAAGGAAAAGCTTGATTACCTCGAGCGCTTCCAGATAAAATCACTGGTTGTTAACCGCGATATAACAGATGTGGATGTGATCACCATCATCAGTCGCGATGAATATGCATACGCGAATTACATGGTGATCAAGGAAGGGTCCATCATCTATTCAAAATCGCTGGAGCTTAAAAAGAAGCTCGATGAAACGGATGAAGAATTGATTAGTTTCTCACTTCTTGAAATGCAGGATCAATCAAAAAGTACCAGTAAAATTGTTTTCAGTAACATCCCGGTCACGCTTGTTTCAGACAATACAGAAAATATCATCCCAAAGATTGGTGATAAGCGTAAGCTTGTACTGCTCTCGCAGAAAAATGCAATGGAGCTTCAGCGGGAACGCGACCTGCTTCGGGCTGAAAAGAAAAGTCGGAAAAACGAAGTGCTTGCTATTCTTCAACAGGACATGCAACTTCCTACATTGCCCGATGTTATTGAGTGCTTTGACAATTCAAACTTTCAGGGTACAACTCCGGTAGCTTCCATGGTTCGGTTTGTAAATGGAAAACCCGATAAAAAGGGCTATCGCCACTTCAATATTAAAACTGTCGAAGGTCCGAACGACTTTGCTTCGATGAAGGAGATCGTTTACCGCAGATATTTTCGGTTAGTTCACGAAGATCTGCCTTTACCGGATCTCATCATGGTTGATGGTGGTAAGGGTCAGCTCTCAAGCGCGTGTGAAGCATTGAAAGAATTAAATCTATACGGTAAAATACCCATAGCTGGTATCGCCAAAAAGCTTGAGGAGATTTATTACCCGGAAGATTCGCTTCCCTTGATGATTAACAAGCGCTCACCCGGACTGAAGCTTATCCAATTTATCCGAGATGAAGCCCACCGGTTTGCGATTACGTTCCATCGGCAAAAAAGAAGCAAGACTTTCCTGAAAACTGAAATGGAAGAGCTCAAAGGTGTTGGTAAAGCAACCGTTGAAAAATTGTTACAACGTTTCAAATCCGTAAAAAAGATCAAAGAAGCTTCAATCGAAGAGCTTGAAGAAGTAGTCGGAAAAAGTAAAGCGGCACTTATCAAAGGTCTGAAATAAAAAACCCTGACTTCTGCCAGGGTTTTCATGTATTCATCTTCTCTGTTAAAATTCCCAGAGATTGTGTTCTTTCTCCATAAGCTTCATTTCCTCCCACTCACGTGCCCAAACGCCTTCGTAGTATGGTCTGCCATTCGCACGATAAACATCATCTAATGTGTTATCATCCGGGTTCTCAATCTTGTAAATAACACCGTGGAAGAATCTTAACAGGAATGCATCTGCATAATTCTTGTTCTGCGCTGTGTTCTGACGGTTAAACCA
>CAZHQP010000001.1:12579-54844 GCA_964534735.1 uncultured Roseivirgaceae bacterium | reverse complement strand
CATACATGGGAGAATGCGGATCATTTTCTGTATCTGCAAAAGCATGGTGCATGCGGTGCATTACACCATACCCATAAGGACTTAAATAATTAGAGCCTTGAAATATCCAGGTTAAAACGTAGAACACTTTCTCAGTGCCCTTGCTCATCGTAAAGGCCTTGTGAGAAGCGTAACGATGCAGGAAAAAGGTTTGAAAAAACAGCGACAAGTACCAGTGTGCCGCAAAAAAGATCAAAATAACTTCCATTTGTACTGTATTAATTGTTTAGGTTACACAACCCAGTTTTAGGGTGAGTAACTGTAAGACAAAACTGCGGGGGATTTGTGACAGGATTATCAAAAATTTTAGACTTTCCCGGTATTTTTTACTGAAATGTCGTTTTTGAGGTCCTGAATGAGGATTGACGGACTAGCAGAACAGGCTTTTTTAAAGCTTTCCAAAAGATGTGATTCCGGAAGCTCGAAATGAATCTTAGCGGTTGAATCGCTCAATTTCTTCTTCGCACGACTTAGCAACTGACGGCAGTGATCAGCCTTTTTATCGAGCACCTTTTGAATAGCTTCGTAATCAAAATCGAATACTTCTTTAAGAAGATAAGCAGCGCGTTCCAATGGCTCAAGCTTGGATTGCAACACTTTAAAGGCAGCCGAAAGCTCGGCTTCCATATCGAGGTGTGCAAAGTCAGTTTCCTTGAACTTCACAATCAGCTGCGACAGCTTGCTTGAATCCCAGTACTCCTCTTTCTTCCTGCGAAGTGTATTGAGGTGATTCTTGCAGTTGTTAATTACCGAGGTGATCAGGTAAGCTTTTGTATTTTGAATCTTTGTCTGATCAATGCTTAACCATTTCACAAACGTATCCTGAACCATATCTTCCGCGTCCTGCCTGCAACGCAGAATGTTGTACGCCACCGTGTGGAGTAACGGGTGATAGAGTGCTATAGCCTGAGCCTGATTCATTGTACAAAGATACCACTTATTCCGGAAAAAATGGCATTTTAGTGCATCCAAGCACACACTTTGAACTGTTTTTAATCACTTTATGGATGTAGTCTTCATGCATACCATTACGGTCGTGCCCGATGATATCGATGATATGAATCATGTCAATAATGTGGTGTATCTCCGGTGGGTTCAGGATACTGCAGCGGCACACTGGGATGCCATTGCTTCGGAAACTCTAAAGAAGAATTGTGCGTGGGTAGTTTTACGTCACGAGATCGATTACAAGACTCCGGCTAAGCTGGGCGATACAGTTACGGCAAAAACCTGGGTAAGCGCACTGGAAGGCGTTCGATCGGTCCGTCACGTTACGCTGAGCAATGCTTCCACCGGAACTGTGTTTGCAGAAGCTATTACAACGTGGTGCTTATTGGATGCTATTACAAAAAGACCCAAACGCATTGAGGTCGATATAACGTCAATCTTTCTGGATAAGTGACATCATAATGCTTCGAAAGGTGCGTTAACATACTGCTTTAAGACTTCCCCTGCTTTATCTTTGAACCAAACTCCACATATGAAAAAAGTATTGTTCCTCCTTGCAGCTTTAACTCCTGCTATAACATGGGCTCAAAATGCGGCCACCTACGGAAATTTTAAGTTGGTTGATCAGGAGATCATCTATCAAAAAGTATTCGAGCAGGACTCTATCACTCCTGCCAGGCTCGAAGCATACTATAAGGCCCTCCCCTATGTTGCTAACCTGACGACAAAAGCAGATGGTGTTGAGTTTGATCTGAATGATCTAACCGTTGACTATAAAAAGTTTCAATTCAGCCAGGTTGCAACGCCCGCTGTTATTCAAACCGGAAAATACAGCGGCAAAGTTACGATCGGGATTAAAGACAACCGGTACAGGGTTACAGTAAAATCAATCCAGCTCACGGGCGATAATGTTTATAAAAAGATCACAGCAAAAGAACCTTTGACAACTTATGCCAGTAAGAATAACGGAACAGTGCTTCACCCCGATTGGTGCAGACCGAATCAACTTGGGTTACTCGATAAAGCTTTCACCGACAAACTTGAGTGCAAGAAAGCAACGGATGGTGATTGGTAGAGTTACGCGTTACTAACGTGTGCTCCTGAAATGATATCATAAACACTTCGCTCTCCTCTTGTTAGGATAATTGATACCAGGTAAGCTGCTACAGCAAGCTGCGGAAGAATCAGCAATGCCCATATCCACAACGGAGTTTCAACATGACCGATATAATTAACCCACAAAATTCCCGCGTGTGCGAACTCCCACGGTAGAAATTTGATAACATTTCGAAGCACAATACTGCCTGTGCTACCCGAAACCCGAATTTTCATGATACGCTTTCCAATGCTCGCGTGACGGGTGCTGCATTCCATTATCACGTAGTACAAAACAACCGGCAACGTTAGGGTAAGAAACGCAACGAGCTGGCCTTTTAAAGGATACATCGGCCCAAGCATTACAAGGCCCTGAGAAGCTAATACAATCATTATACCAAATAAGGTGCAGGCGTACAGCACAATGATCAGCCAGTCGATCATAAAAGCAAGAAACCGTTTTATTATCAGGTGCATACCATTATCCTCCTTCCATAGGCGCTGCAATCATGTTCGCTGCAGAATCCCGTTTTTGTTTTGCGGCAGCAAGCCTCAACTTGCGTTTATAAAGTGTCTGTAAAAATGTCTCTGGTGGTGGAGCTACAGCCGTATCCGCAGCAATTGTTGAGTCGCGTTTAAAAATGGATTGTTCAATACTATATGTCAGATCATCGGTAAGCTCATACAAATCACAGTCAAGCTTTTTATAAATCTCTGACGTTGGTGAGGGAAATTTTGCAGCAGTAAGCTCTTTGTACTTCTGATCTGCATTGACCTGCTTCATAAAGGCAGCAGTAATAGGCAATGCAGTAGCCGAGCCCTGGCCTAAGTCTGTTCTGCGAAAGCGGATTCTTGGATCATCTGCACCTACCCACGTACCTACAACAAGCCCGGGTGTTGCAGCCATAAACCAGCCGTCTGCGTTTGATTGCGTAGTTCCGGTTTTTCCGGCAATGTCATTGTGAACTCCGTACTGATAGCGAAGCCGGCCTGCAGTTCCTTCATTTACTACACCTTTCATCAGCGCAATCATTACGCCAGCAGTCTCTTCTGAAAAAACTCTTTTACCCGATCCGTCCGGTTTAAAGTTATTGTAAATTCTTCCATCCAGGTCTTCAATGGTGTTGATGTAAAACGGTGTAGTAGTGATTCCGCCATTCGCAAAGCAGGAGTAAACGGTTGTCATTTCCATTAGCGAAATGGAAGATGCTCCCAACGCAATAGAAGGCACATCGGGCATCTCACTGGTGATTCCCATCTCCCTCGCAAGCTCCATGGTTTTACCGACACCAGCCATCTGGATGAGCTTAACAGAGACTGTATTAACAGAATACGCCAGTCCACCCCGCATAGAGTACTCAACCTTGTAATCAACCTGCGTATTGCGCGGAGTCCATTTCTCACCTTCCTTATCAATATACGTTTGCTGTGATGCAGAGATCATTCCGCACGGCTCAACGCCTTCTTCGATTGCCATGGCATAAACGATTGGCTTAAAGATTGAACCAACCTGGCGTTTTGTATTGACATTCACGTGATCGTATTGATAGAAATCGTGATCGATGCCGCCAACCCAGGCTTTAATGGCTCCGCTGGCAGGCTCCATGGCAAGAAGTCCCGCATTCAGATATTGCAAGTGATGAATAATTGAATCAATCGGGCTCACTGTTTTTTCTTCCACCCCCTGCCAGGTAAACAGCTTCATGGGTACCGGTTTCTGAAGTTCAATCATGATTTCATCTTCCGACAATCCTCTTTCTTTAAGCTTTAGATATCGCGGTGAACGCTGAATGGCTTGCTCCAGAACTTCTTCTTTTCCTTTCCATGGTTTTTCTCTTCCCCAATGGCTGAAGAAAGATTTCTGAACTTCTGTCATCTGTTTTGTCACTGCATTCTCAGCATACTCCTGAAGCTTCGAATCAATTGTAGTGTAAATTTTTAAGCCATCGGTATATAAGTTGTACGGTTCACCATCCTCCTTTTCATTGTTTTTACACCAGCCTAAGAGTTCGGCTTTAAGGTATTCCCTGAAATACGGTGCGAGACCCTGGTGATGTGAGATTTTGTTATACTCAAGTTCAAGCGGAATTTTCTTCAGTGAATCAGCCTTAGATTTTTTCAGATACCTATACTTAACCATCTGGTTTAGCACCACGTTACGCCTGGTGAGCGACCGATCCGGAAAAAGCCTGGGATTATAACTGTGTGTTGCCTTTAACATTCCAATCAAAACTGCTGCCTGATCAAGTGTAAGATCTTTTGCCTTCACAGAATAAAACCGGTCAGCTGCAGCTTCAATACCATATACATTGTCGGCAAAAGGAACTGTATTGAGATACAGGGTAATGATTTCTTCCTTTGAATAGATGTCTTCCAGCTTAATGGCTGTTCTGAACTCGCGCATTTTGTTGATCAGCATCGAGAAGAACCAGTAGTTCTTACGCGGATAAAGATTTTTTGAAAGCTGCTGTGTGATTGTACTTCCACCACCGGAAGATTCATCCTGCTGGATAATAGACTTGATTATTACTCGTCCCAGACTTCTATAATCAACACCTTCATGTTGATAAAATCTGGCATCTTCTGTGGCGATCAATGCTTCGAACACTGAAGGAGCAATATCGTTATACTCAACTTCTGTACGGTCCTGAATGTAATAACGTCCAAGGAGTACGCTATCCGCACTATACACTTCGGATGCTACCTGATTCCGGATGTTTCGCAACTCGCTGTTCCATGGAGTTTCAATCCATACCACAAATAGCAGTAGTAATAATAAAAAGATCGGTGGTCCGATAATAATGGCGGCCATACGCGCCTTTCGGTGAGTCCGGAAGTATAATGCAACCCGGTCGTAATGCGGTTTAACTTTTAACCAGTACGGCCACACCCAGCGATAAAGCTGAATGGCCCATTTCTTAATTTTTCGAAAGAAGTTTTGAACAAATTCCAGGAGGCCCACGTGATAATTCTAAGGATTCTTAAGGTAAGCAACGGTTACCGCGTCTGCAAAAATAATTCGCACAGGCGCATATCTTTCAGGTAAGATGCTATTTAAGGCTGAAGAATAATGAATTCGGTACGTCTGTTCAAACTTCTTCCCTGCCGGTTATCGTTGGGTGCCAGCGGCTTGGATTTTCCATACCCTACTGCAGTAATTCTATTTCCATCTGCTCCTCCTTTGACCAGCATTGTGCGCACAGCGTTGGCCCTGCGCTTGCTCAGGTCCAGGTTATACTCGTCTGAACCAGAGTTATCTGTATGTCCGCCAATTTCAACACGCATGGTCGGTGAACTTTTCATCATTCTCAACAATCCCTGGATTCCTTCCAGAGAAAGAGGTTGAACGCCATCATGGCTAAAGTATACGTTGAGAATATAGCCTACATTAACACTGCCTGCAATTTTTCTAAGCCTGACAGTTTCTGAAATATTCTCCGGGGTCCTGCCGGTTCCATGGAAATACATGGATGAAGCATATGCTAAATAACCAGCCTGATGAATATTGATCTTGTAATAAACTGATGAATCAGACGAATGATTGAGCAGCAATTGATACAAACCTGTTCCTTTTTGAGTAACCTGAACAACTTTTCCATACTGACTTTTAAAATCAATATCCGCATCTACGGGTTGACTTGTTTCATCATCCACGATCTGGTAAGCAATCATCACATCAGATCGTGTTTTTGTAACTGTTGGAATTATTTCCCGATCACGTCTGATCGAGGAGCTTTCCGCAAACACTTCTGAATATTCTGGCTGATCAAGATAAACAGGTTTCCAGTTCTGCATATCAATCTTGTAAATATCCTGCTCACCCACGTTATCCTGGCGGAGTGATGACATGTATGCAAACTTCTCATCCGCAGTGAGCACAAAGTAAATATCATTTTCAACGGAGTTGATTGGATAGCCCATATTAACCGGTTCACCCCACTCCTGCTTTTCAGTATTAAAGCTTGAACGGTAAATGTCCAGATCACCCATACCGGCCAATCCATTTGAGCTGTAATACAAATTCTTTCCGTTAGCAGAAATAAAAACACCTTCTTCATCAAGCTCGGTGTTCACCAATGGACCGAGGTTTTTTACGTTTATCCAGCGATTTCCGCTTTTATCAAGTTGTGCTGTGTAGATATCTGTTCCGCCATATCCACCCGGGCGATTGCTGGTAAAGTAAATGGTCTTCTCATTTTCAGTTATTGTTGCAGAACTTTCCAGGTACTCTGTGTTGATTCCTTCCATCGCCTGTGGTGCAGCCCACGAACCATCACTTTTACGAACTGAAACAAACAAGTCTCCCCCGTTATTATCATGGTAAACAATCATCTCTTTACCATTCGGAGAAATATTTACACTTGCATTATGGTAACTCGTATTAATCGGAACTCCCGCATTCTTAGCGCGTTGCCATTCACCGTTTACTTTTTCCGAATAAAATATGTCTTCGTAGTACTCATGATCTACCGCAACGCGGGCATTCATGTTTTCGGAAGGCCTGCGTGTTGTAAATACCATGAGCGATTCATCTTCACTTATCGTAGGCGCATAATCCGGATATTCTGAATTAATTCGGTCATTCATATCTACAATAGTCACCTGTACGGGATTTGCTTTATAAATCACCGCATTGCGGCATTCAAAGATTTTTCTGTTTACTTCGTTAATCTTAACTGACTTATCATAGTTAAGGGAACGAGCGAGTATCCGGTTATATCGATCATAAAAAAGAATAGCGCTGTCGAATTTTTCTGAGTAGTGGTACGCCTGGCCGAGATAATACAGTATATCCGGATCAACTTTAGGATCAAGATTCCAGGCTCTGCGGAAATACTCCAATGACTTCTCCTTCTGAATGGTGAGCATAATTGAACGGCCTGCCATAAGCTGAGCTTTCGGATTTTTTGGGTTCATTTGGGTGGACAGAACAAACATCTCGGCCGCTTGTTTGCGATGCGAAAAATCAAATACGTCCATTCCCTGGCTGTAGTATTCATCAGCCAGTTTTAGAGAATCCATTTGAGCATTTGCTGAAAAGCTGAAAAGAAGTGCGAATGTTAAAAACGCGTTTCCGGTGAACCTGAGAAAAGCCATGAGAGGAGATTAAGACAGTAATCAAATGTAAGATTTCCCCTGATTTTGTCTTAAATCAGCAGCCAAAATAATCCTGATTTTTATCAATAAGTCAAAGATTAACCCTCCATTTATTAAACAGGAACTGCTGATCGGCAGTCTTGTCGGGCATCTCAATTAAAACGCTGTTGTTCTCGGGGATAAAATCAACTCCGATTTTATTGAAGTATTCCTTCATTGGAAGAGCAGCCGTGCCTTTAATGTACTGATTAATAAAATCTTCAATTTCCGGATAGGTCATATCCACCAGTGCTTCAAAAAAGTTCTCTTCTGAAAAAGCGTTCTCCGGTCCATAGGTTTCAATAAGTTCCAGAATAAGCTCACGCAATCCTCTCTCTCCGTCCGATAATTCAAGCAACCTGATATCAAGCAGGGCGGCTACCAGCGCACCTTTATTATACACGTTCCCGAACTGTGATCCGCCTGAAGGGGTATAACAGGTCTTGCTCATGGTTGTCAGGCTCATCGATTGATTATACCCATCAGCCGTGAGCTTTTTGGATCTGAATTCACTCAGTATGCCGCTTGTAGTTTTAGAACCATTGCGGTATTGCATCATCAAAGATGCCCATTCGGTTACCCCTTCATACAGCCAAAGGTGCTGTGAAGCAGTGGGTTCAGCAAAATTAAAGTCTTCAATAATTTCGCTATGAATATTAAGCGGAGTAACGATATGAAAAAACTCGTGCGCGGTAACATTTTTTACGTAGTTCTGATATCCGATTGTGTATGGATTATCACGAATTACATATACGGAACTGTAGGAATGCTCCAGGGCACCCGCGCTTAGCCCATTATGAAAAAAGAAAATAAAATTATAATGATCTACCGGCAAATGATTCAGGAAAGCACTGGCGTCAAGCATTACTTGCTCAACATCATTTAATATCTGACCCGATGAAATCTGGTTGGCTTCTGAATACGTGTTTACATTGATTCTGGCATCATCAACCGCTACGCTGGCTACCGTTATTTTACCCGTCAATATTGGCGAATCCACAAACTTGTCATAATCATCTGCATAATACAGACCAGCAGCCGTCTTCGGTAGTGAAGTTGAAATTTTCCAGTCCGATGGATATCTGACTTTGAGATAAAAGTCCCTCTCTTTCAAACCCGTTGGATAGCCAAGCACATCAAATGTGTTTAATAAAACATGGTCATTCTCCATCGAAGTGCCACCCATCAGGTAGAGTTGATGTTCTGTAACCTGAGTATCAAATGTTTCCTTCACTTCGAATTTTATTATCCGCGTAGCGGCAGCGTTGGTTAATTCCCATTGATTCGTGCTGATGTTTGTTGCTCCCAACTCATTCATATCTTCATCAAAAGCTTTGAAGCTTACCACGAACCGGCCAATATCAAAGATATCGTACACACCCGGCACGGTTGCCGGAAATTGAAACACTTTATTGGCTTCGTTAAGATCGTCCACAAACATCGTTACCTTAAATGTATCATCACTCCTGTCTTTCAGGTTGATCTCATAGTAAAACGAATTACTCAGATCAATCTCCTCCGGAACCTGTGGCAAGCGTGAGGTAGTTTCATCACTGTCACAACTTGTGACAAACAGAAGTGCAATGAAGAAGGTACTAATTGCCTTAGGATACATTTTCATAAGCGGTTGTTTATGCTGATTCCATCAGCGCTGAAAGCTCAAACCAACGATTTGTTTTAGCGTCAATTTCAGCAGTTAGCTTTTCTAAATCTTTAGCGGTTTCGATCAATAACGCAGAATCGGAAGTGGGCGTATTCAAAATGTCGTTAAGCTCGCTTTTTTTAAGCTCCAGTTTTTCAATTTCCTTTTGAAGCCTGGCATGCTCCTGTTTTTCCTTACTGGAAATAGTGTTTTTTTGCTCTTTTACCTGAGCTACTGGTTTCTCTTCCGGCTCGTCTTCCTGTTCTTGTCCATCAGCCCAGTTACGGTAATCTGAGTAGTTCCCGATAAATAACCTGATCTTGCCATCGCCTTCAAACACAAAAAGCTGATCAACCAGGTGATCCATAAAATACCGGTCGTGCGACACTAACAGCAAGCATCCGCCAAACTTCTCCAGGAAATCTTCCAGTACATTTAATGTATCAATATCAAAATCGTTAGTAGGTTCATCCAGGATCAGGAAATTCGGATTCGTTATTAAAAGCTTGAGCAATTGTAACCGCTTCTTCTCACCTCCGCTAAGCTTATCGATGTAGTTGTACTGCTTATCCGGTGAAAACAAAAACGTTTCAAGAAACTTGGACGCAGAGATTTGACTTCCATCGGCCAGCACAATATACTCAGCTATACCTTTCACTTCTTCAATTACCCGGTTGCCCGGATTGAGCGTGATGGTCTCCTGGGTGAAGTATCCATACCTGGTTGTTACACCCGGAATAACTTCTCCAGAATCCGGTTTAAGCTTGCCGGTAAGAATATCCAGGAAGGTTGATTTACCGATACCGTTCTTACCAACAACACCGATCCGGTCTTTTTTCTTAAATACATACGAGAAATCATCTACCAACTTCTGCGAGCCATAGCTTTTCGAAACGTGGTCTACTTCCAGAATCTTTCCGCCCTGTCGGGATTCTTTAAAATCGAGCTCAAGCTTATCCTTCTTAATATCCTGCGAAGCTTTCTCTTTAATCTCATAATATGCATCAACGCGATACTTTGCTTTTGTACCGCGCGCGCGTGGCTGCTTGCGCATCCACTCAAGCTCTTTTTTGAGAAGCTGACGCGCTTTTGATACTTCAACCTTCAGCATCTCCTCACGCTCATTCTTCTTCTCGAGGAAGTACGCATAGTTTCCTTTATACCGGAAGATCTGACCGCGGTCAATCTCCAAAATTTCGGTAGCAACGTTATCCAGAAAATAGCGGTCATGTGTTACCATGATGAGTGTGATTTGCTGACCAGCCAGGTAATTCTCGAGCCATTCAATAGCTGCCAGGTCCAGGTGGTTCGTTGGCTCATCCATAATGATGAGATCGGGCTCTGTTAACAAGAGCTGGGCAAGGAAAATCCGTTTGCGTTGTCCTCCGGATAGCTGACCAAAAGTCTTATCCAGATCCGGAACACCGAGTTTACCAATGATCTCATGAACTTTCGCTTCATAATCCCAGGCATTAAGCTCTTCCATCTTTTCCAGCACGGCCTGCATTCGTTCGGCAGAAACATCAGGATGCTGAAGACAGTCTTCGTACTCCTTCACCACTTTTGCGATCTCATTTGAATCACTGAAAAGAACATCTTTCACGGTCAACTTATCATCAACGCGCGGTTCCTGCGTGAGGAAGCCGGTTTTGATACCTTCACGAACGCTTACCTTTCCAGAATCGGAAGGGAGTTCACCGGTAAGAATTTTAAGTAAAGTAGATTTTCCCACTCCATTATTTCCCACCAACGCGAATTTTTCGCCCTGCGAAATGCCAACGGATATGTCTTTAAATAGCCATTTATCATGAAATGACTTCGAAACTGATTCTGCTGAAAGGTAATTCAAGACTGCCTGATTAAAATAAGGCGCAAATCTACCATTAATTGAAATGGATTATAAGCATAACTTCGCTCTTTTAGCGAGTTTGCTAAATGAATACCGAAACTGGAGAAGACAGGTTATTAGTATACACGAACTTCAGCTGTCTTTTTCCGGAAGCAAAAAATGCAGAACCCGATTTGAAAAAGCACTGTAGATACGATGGCAAAAAATAGCTCCATAACACACCGATTTACTTATTAACTTAAAAGTTTAATAAAGTTATATAAAATACCTTAATATCAACAAGTTATGGAAAATATTTTTTAGTAATAAATGAAGTATGGATATCAAAAAAGAGCTCATTAAAGGTCACTCTAAAGCATTAACAGATAAGATTGTGAACTATATTGGCCCGGATCAAATAAGGTTTAATAATCTGATTACCATATTCTTAGCTGGTCCGTACCGAATTACCCAGCGCGCTGCATGGCCCCTGTCAAACTGCGTACGGAACCACCCTTTTTTGATCAAGCCACATTTTGTCTCAATCCTTAAAATCCTTGATCAGGAAGGCATCCACGCTGCTGTAAAACGGAATATTATGCGGGTACTGCAGGATGTTGATATTCCGAAACGGCATCAAGGCTCTGTTGTTGAAAAGTGTTTTGAGTTGATGGACGCCAGGGAACCAATAGCTGTTCGGGTTTTTGCAATGAGTGTGGCGGCTGCTATTGCAAAAGCTCAGCCTGATCTTAAGCACGAGTTGAAGCTTACTATCGAAGACCAACTCCCCTACGGTTCAGCCGCTTACCTGTCGCGCGCGAAAAAGATTCTCAGTCAATTGGAAAAGTAGTTCTATTTTTGACTGTGAATGGTTAATGATACTCCGGATCATACTGAACATACCTGCAAGAGCTGTGGCAATGCATTTACAGGCCGGTACTGCAACATCTGCGGTGAGAAAGTGATTGAGCCCAAAGACCGGTCATTCAAGACTTTCATTGGCAATTTCCTTACAGCGATAACCCTTGCTGATAACCGGTTTCTGAAAACGCTTTGGCTTACCATCAAGAACCCGGGATTTCTTTCGAAAGAGTATGCCAATGGACGAAGGGTCAATTACATCCGGCCGTTGCAGATGTTCTTTGTACTTAACCTGGTGTATTTTTTATTTCCGGTGCTTCAACTCTTTAGTTCAACGCTCACCACCCAGATGTACTACCTTTTTCACAGCCCAATGGTACGCTCCATGGTTATTAAAAGGATTGCCGAAGACAACCTAAGTCTTACTGGTTTCGGAGTAATTTATGATGGCAAAACTACCGTATTGGCTAAGCTTCTGATTGTTGTTTTCGTATGGCTTGCTTCACTCCCGCTTAGTTTGATCTTTAGAAAAAAGAACCGTTATTACACGGATCATGTGGCACTCGCGGTGGAACTGGCATGTTATAATATATTTATCAATGCCATATTACTTCATATGATCTTTCTGGTGCTGAGCAAGATCTTTAAGTGGAGCGGAACAACACTGGGTGATTATTTGAATGACACTACCCTTACCCTGATTTTCATCATCACCAATCTGTATTTTATCTATCGGGCAGCCCGGACGTTTTACGATCAGGCCGGGAAAAGGCTAATTATTAAAAGCGCGTTGGCCATCCTGGGCCTTTTCTTTGCGCTTGAAGCTTACAAATTTATCTTATTCGTTATTACTTTTTATTCGATCTGACCAGGTCCGTTGGGCAGGTTTTGATCTTTGCCTTCAGGGCATGCAACAAGCTATACAAACCAAAGTACGTTCGGTTAATGTACAGGGCATCCCGTACTCCCCGTGCTTTTTTTGATTCGCGCAATTCTTTCATTGAGGACAACTCCTCACCGAATAAATACAATTCCTGAAAATAGTTGATGTTTGAAAAATCGAACCCGGCTCCATCAAATGGACGGCTAAGTAATTCCACCAATCGGGTGAACGTTTTGATAAAAAAATTCTTATCATGAAGAGTGTCGTCCGGGTAGATAAATCTCAAATCATAGAAAGCTTTCTCAAGTTTATCAGGCTGGCTTAACAAACTCCGGTCAAGCAACTGAAAATATTGTTTGTAAAATGTCTCTGACATTACTTTCACACATCCGAAGTCAATTATGCCTAATTTAAAATCCGATGTAACGATAAAATTTCCGGGATGAGGGTCGGCATGCACACGTTTTAATGTGTGAATCTGAAAGTGATAAAAATCCCACATCGCCTGACCAATCAAATCTCCTACACCTTCGGGCAGAGACGTTTTAAGCACTTCGCCTAAAGGATTTCCGTTGATCCAGTCCATGACCAGGATTTTCGAACCCGATAATTCAGGATAGTAAGCAGGAAAAATCAAATTAGAAAGGTGACTGCATTTCTTAGAGAGTTCTATGGAACGTTCAAGTTCCAAATCGTAATTTGTTTCTTCAAGCATCCGCTGTTCCACTTCCTGAATGAACTCGTTATAATCCACCGGGTTTATCTTAAACATTCTTAACGCGATGGGTTTAATCATTGCCAGGTCGGATTTAACACTTTCTCCGATTCCCGGATATTGAACTTTAACGGCCAGCTTTTTGCCATTCTTAACGGCCTCGTGCACCTGACCCATGGATGCCGCGTTAGTTGCTTCCCTCGAAAAAGTATCGAAAATCTCATCTGGTTTTCTTCCAACCTGCTGTTGAAATGTTTTGACTACCAGCGGGTAAGACAACGGTGGCGCGCTGTATTGTGCCATAGAGAATTTTTGCTGATATGCAGCCGGTAAAATATTCTTATCCATGCTTAGCATCTGAGCAACCTTCAGTGCACTTCCCTTAAGCTCACTCAGTGATTCATAGATATCTTTTGCATTGTCGTTGTGGAGCCCTTCGCGCGTGGTATCAGAATCAATAATTTTCCTGCCATAATGTTTCAGGTAGTTTTTACCGATTTTAGCACCCGTTTTTATAAACTTCGTTGCACGCTCAACTTTTGTAGTCGGGATTTTATTAAACTCTTTCATTATGCAAGTGCCCGCTGGCACAAAAAGTTATGCTTATTTGGTTCTGCTCTGATACAGGAATTTAGCGAAATCAAATGCTGAATCGAGTGCGCCCTTGCCCACAAGCGTAAAGGCAAAATTCACGGATTTTTCAATAAAAGCATCTGTTTTCTCAAATCCTGCTGTGTCGTCATCTTTCCAGAACATCAAAAGAAGAGTTAAGTGTGCCCAGAACAAATGCGGATAGAATTTATCCACGTAGGGACGCTCTGCAATTTGACCACTGGCCTTAGCTTCCGCGAGTGTATTTTTTACAAATTCCTCAAAACCTTGTTTGTAGGATCTTATAAAACCCGGATTAATATCCAGCTTCGGTTGCTTTTTAAGATGAAATAAAATAAAGCTCCGATAGTCCTTAAGTATTTCAATATGGGTATAATAAAAGGACAAGAATTTTTCATGAGCACTAAACGCTTTAAATTCAGAGTCGGCATTAAGGCTGGCAATCGTTCGGTCGATAAAATTCTTCCAAATTTGTTTTTCCAGTGCGTCAAAGGAGGCAAATTTCCTGTAAAACTCGTCTTCTCTCACCCCTAAGTCAAAACAAAACTTATACACCGTTAACGGCTGGGCTCCGTGCTTCAGAACATAATCAATGTAAGCAGCTTGAATATCAACTTCTGCCGATGTTTGAGTCTTCTTTGACCTTCTCCTGGGAGTTTGGGTAGCAGTACTTTTTTCCATGTTTTTATAACACGGAGATGCCACATATTGTTTCAGCGGACTTTCTAAATATTCCTAAGCGGCAAAAGGCTGGCCGCTATCAGACCAACAAAACCGGAGCCAATGATAACAGCAACTGTATCTCCATAATAACCCAGTCCCAGCGAAGCACGGATCAGGAACGTTATCGTGAAAAAGAACGTCAAAATTGTCCAAAATCTTAAATCAATTTTATGAGCAGGTATCGGGTACTGCTGCTGTCTGCCAAATATAAAGATAATCGTAAGTGCACCTACAAAGGTACTGGCATGCTGCAGCAACCGGTAAACAGGCAAGTCGGGCAAACCAGTAATCTCAAACGGTTTTAAAAGAATCGGCAGATATGTGGTAAAAGAACCCTTATTATGCGTAAACCCGTCCCAAAAAATATGAGAAACTATACCGGCCAACAAACACATAACGGACGCAAACCAGTGTTTCCTGAAGTATTTAAAAAAATCAAAATAGAGCAGCGGTTGAAGTCTCGTGCTAAAGTAGACCGGCAAGTTGCTGATCAGGGGCTTCTTTATAAAGCCATGAAATAGTATCATCACAAGCACCCCGACCGGCAGGTCAAAGAAAAAAATTCCTGGAACTGTATGACTGAACCTCCCGCTAAGCTTCATCTTGATAAAATATTCAAAATCAGGGATCATGCTTCCGATTACCAAGGCTGACATACAGACGTACCGGCTTCTTGACTTTAGAAACGGGAGAACAATAGCAGGATGTGAAAATGTAAACGGCATTTATTAAAAAAAATAGTCCCGCATGTGCGGGACCAAATCTGTTTATCTGTTAAATGAGACTAATGTTTATGTTCATCGCCTTCTTTATGGCCTCCATACCATGCTTCCTGGAGCGTGTGAAAACGTTTATGTAGTGCTGTAAGTGACTCTGTGATTTTCAAGCTGTCTCCGCTTTGCGCAATTTGAACAAACTCGTTCGCTTCGGTTTTAAGTTTTGCCAGGTTCTCCTTTGTGTCGTCATTATTAACCTTTTCAGGTAGCGGAGCATTCGACCATTTTTCAGCTGCCTTCGCCATGGCAGCAGCATTCGCTTTTGCCGGCTCCAGGTTTGCGGAGTCAAGCGGATGGAAGCTCTCAGCCATGATCATATGAAATTCATCCATCTCAGGCCATTCATTATCGTTCGCAATCGTTTCTTCTTTTTTATGTCCGCAGGCAGCAGCCAGCAGAGCCACAACAACAAATGTACAACAGGCTAGTTTATTCATAGGGTAAGTGATTTACATCAAAATTAGGAAATTCTTAATTACGTTCGCGCTTCCGATATTTTTTGTACTCAAAAAGTTTCATAAACTTTTTAAGTAAATCAAAATAAAGAGTAATGAACAAGGTAATCGTCATGATCCAAATAACGGCAACATTGAAATACAGTGTATCAAACAACCTGCCCAGGAAGTGCTTGGTTGGTTGAAACAGGTTAGCAGAGGCATCGAGTGCGAATGCGGGCTTGTGATCATCGAAGTAGATAGGATAAATCTTTTGAACAAGCTTACCCTCATACTCCACTACCCGGTCTACCGTTCCTGTATTTTTAACCGCTGCTGAAACCATTTTATTCTGATAGTGTTCCCGGTCACGGGCAAACTGCGCTGCTTTTTGCGGGGTATCGGTAAGTTTATTAATTATACTTTCCTTCTGTTGCACTGCCTTATTTTGCTTATTTGCATAATACTGCTTGAGCGTTGAAAGAAATTTCATCGACTTAACGTATGTGAGTGAGTCAAATTTCCGGATGGCCAGTTTATCAATCTCCGGAAAATTTTCACGGCCCACTTGCTCGAGTTCATAGCCGATTTCATTCTGCAAAAGTGCCAGTGATGCTGTTAATTTTTCATGATGCGCATTTCGCCAATTGCTTCGGTTATTAAGACAATAAGCAAGTTCCGATTCGAGTTTTGGAATATAGTAAATCCTTTTATAATCAGCTTCAGCAATGGTTTTATCCAACTCATAGAATTGCTTTTCAAACCGGTTATCCCTGAACTGAGTAACCATAAATGCCTCAAAGGCCCACCGCGATGCCATCATCTCTCCCACTACAGGTACACCAATCGGTTTGCTTACAGACGGATTAAACTTGTCGAAATTAATAACCACACCACTTAATAAAAGTTGTGGAATGATCAACAAGGGTATCAGAATATAAATCGTAACGGCTGAGTTGAAGGAAGATGAAATATTCAGACCGAGCATGTTTGCAAAACAGGCACAACTGAACAGAATAACCCAGTACCGCATCTCCGTAACTGGAATTCCCAGTACAAAATTTCCAACCATCACAAATAATATAGTCTGGACGGCAGAAATAAAGAACATCACAAAAACTTTAGAGAACAGGTAGCTGCCCCTGCTCAGGTGAAGGAACTGCTCACGCTTTAATATTTTCCGATCTCTGAATATCTCTTCCGCACTAACCGTTAATCCAAAGAATAATGCAACCACAACACTCATGAAAAAGTAAACCGGAACGTTATCATTTTCTGCAAAGCTATAGACCGGATTATCCTCATTCAGGATTTTGTAATACCGCACCATGAAACTGATGAAAAATGCCAACACAGGCGCCTCAAGCATATTGATGTACAAATACTGCTTATTCGCCAGTTTGGAAAGAACATCGCGGGTTACGAATGTTTTAAATTGCTTTAGTCTTCCAGGGAGTTCCTGCGTAACACTCAGCCTGTCTTTTGCATGATCAAGCTTGGGTATTTTAATTTTTTGCTTAAAATATTGATACCATTGCCCGGCTGATATCTTTCGCGTATTTGTAAGCCGGCCATATTCATTAACGACTTTCGTTTCAATGATATTAAATACCTGTTCAGGATTGATATTACCGCATTCCGGGCAAGCACCCTGGGTTTTATTGGCAGCATTTACAATGTCACGGAAATAAACGACCGATTCAATCGGGTTGCCATAGTAGATCTGAAATCCACCCACATCCAGGATAATCAGGGTATCGAACATTTTAAAGATATCCGATGAGGGCTGATGAATAACCACAAAAACCATTTTGCCCCGAAGAGAAAGTTCCTTGAGCAAATCCATAATGTTTTCTGAGTCCCGTGACGATAAGCCTGAAGTTGGTTCATCCACAAACAGAATTGTCGGCTCCCGCAATAATTCCAACCCGATATTCACTCGCTTGCGCTGCCCACCGCTGATCGTCTTATCCAACGGAGAGCCAACTTTCAGATTTCGAATTTCATTCAGTCCAAGCTGAAGAATAACGCGATCTACGAGCTCAGTAATTTCATCTTTCGTATACGAGCCAAAGCAAAGTTGTGCGGCATAGTACAGATTTTCGAAAACCGTAAGGTCTTCCATTAACAAATCATCCTGAGGAATGTAACCCACCACACCTTCAACTTTCTCCGGGTGCTGATGAATATCGATTCCGTTAATCAGTACACGACCGCTGGATGGTTCATCCGCCCCGTTCAGCACGTTTAACAAGGTAGATTTACCTGAACCGCTGGCGCCCATGACGCCAATCAGCTTTCCACCCTGCTCGGCAATGTTAATGTTTTGCAACGCAGCCTTCCCGGTTTTAAAATGGTAAAATAAATGATCGGCCGTGAAAGTGATTTTACTTTCACTTTCGCCTACCAGGAATTTACTGATGATATCACTGTAATAGATCGATCCGATCTTATCTCCCCGGATAGTACTCCCCGTAGGAAAAATATCCGTTCTCCGGCTGGCAAGCGGAATACTGTTCAGGTAGATAATTGAAATACCGAGATACTTAATAAAATAGGTATCAGAGAGCTTGAGAACCGCAATAAGTCCCGTCAGATTTTTCTCGGTGATGCGAGGGCCGGGATATACTTTATCATCCGAACCTTCATCAATGATGAGCACATGCTTTGAGGCAAGCTCATCCATATCCTGACCGGTAACAAAATCTTTGAGTGCTTTAACATCGTGTTGATCAATCTTGAGCGCCTGCCCGATGTAAAAGATAAGATTACTTTGCCGTTCAGGGATTTCGTTATCGATGAAGACTAGCTCAATAATCTTGACTATCAAAACTTGCTTTTGCTGCGTAGTCAGCGCCTGATTCACCTTTTTGGTGATCTGCATGATCTTGGCCCAATCCTCTACAAATTGCTGAGTTTCGTAGTCAATGGTGGATGTTCCTGGCTCAGCCTCAGCCACACGATAGTTATTATAGTACTGATCGAACAGGTTGAGGTAGAATTTAACCGCATCGCGGTTAAGATACAGCCCAAGAAATCCTTTGATGTTGTTACGTTCGTCTTCCGTGATTCGTTCACGGGTAACAATGGCAAATAATTGAATTACGGCTTTGAGAAGCTCTTCACTCATGTGGATTAATCCCCCTTAAATTCTCACAAAATAGGAAATAAGTGGCAATACACGAACATGGAAGTGCAGGATAAAAGTTCAAATCATTTAGTTAACCTACACGGCTCTATACACCCAATTGCGTTACCCGATCTTGCTGGTAATCAGATCACTTAAAATCATCAAACCTTCGCGCAGGTATTCATCGTCAAGCTGAAGCGGTATTGAAACCGGCTTACCTTCTCCATCAAGCTTTACATTCATCTTGTGATTGGCTGCTTTGCGCTTCTCAGCTTCCTCCATTTCTTTTTTTCGCGTAGCTTCATTCAGCGACACCCGGGTCTGCTCAATGTTTCGTTTGGTCTCGGCTGTTTCGTTTACAAACTTGTTCAGGTAAGGGTCGTTCTGCAGGCGTTCTTTATAAGATTTGTTAAGATTTGCCACAATTTTATCGTTCACAAACGGAGTGCGTTGGTAAAGCGCGCTCTTGATTTCATCCCATGGCAGCGCATTTGCGTTTGAACTCTCTCCGAATTGCTCCGGATTCAGTGCTGTTGGAAGCTTAACATCGGGTGTGACACCTTTATGCTGGGTGCTGCTTCCGGTTGCACGATAAAATTTCTGTAACGTAATCTTAAGGCTTCCAGCTCCCTCTTCCTGAATCTGTCTGTCCAGCGGAATTACAGATTGCACCGTCCCTTTTCCGTAGGTGGATTCTCCTACAATAACTCCGCGGTGATAATCCTGAATTGCACCCGCAAAAATTTCAGATGCCGAAGCGCTGAAACGATTTGTTAATACTACGAGCGGGCCGTTATAGGTAATATTTGGATCATCATCCGTTAACACTTCAGGGTTGCGCGAGCCGGAGCTTCTTACCTGAACCACAGGGCCATTTTTTATAAACAATCCCGTCAGGCTGATAGCCTCCATTAATGAACCACCGCCATTATTCCGAAGATCCAATACCACACCGTCAATGCCTTCCGCCTGAAGCTCGCCCAAAAGTTTTTTTACATCCCGGGTTGTACTGTTATAGTCGGGATTACCTTTTTGATACTCGCCAAAATCCATACTAAAGCTTGGGATGATAATTGTTCCGAGCCGGAGTTTTTTACCATTCTGGGTAGTTTCCACAACTTTTTTCTTAGGCTTGGTATCTTCCAGCTTAACCTTGTCGCGAACAAGTGAAATCAGAACTGGCGGGCCGTTTACTCCGGTTTCAGCCGGCAGAATCTGCAACCGTACCTGGGTTCCTTTCGGACCTTTGATCAGCTTTACGACATCATCAATTCTCCAGCCGACAACATCAACAATCTCTCCGGCAGCACCCTGACCTACACCAATAATTCTGTCGTTAGCGTGGATTAGATCACTTTTCTCAGCCGGACCCCCCGGCAGAACTTCGTGGACTTTTGTATAATCGCCATCCGGCTGCAGCCTCGCCCCGATACCCTCAAGAGACTGGTTCATGTCCTGATTAAATAACTCAGTAGCTTTTGGTGAAAAGTAATTCGTATGCGGATCGTAGGCTTCCGCTATGGTATTCATGTAAACCTCAAATACATCATCGCTGTCGTTCTGATTAAAAGACTTGATGTATCGTTCAAAACGCTCTTTAATAACTTTGGCAATCTCATCCGGTTTCTTGCCGGAAAGCTTGAGACTCAATGCCTGGCTCTTAATAGATTTTGTCCATACATCATTGAGCTCTTGCGGAGTTTTCGCCCATGGAGATTTTTCACGATCGTATTCATAGAACTCGTCCTTCGTAAAATCAAACTCCTGCCAGATTAATCTGGATGTTACAAATTCCATACGTTCCTGGAAACGCTTACGGAACACGCGGTAAATCGCAAAAGCCGGAGATACACTTCCAGAGGCAGTTAAATCATCAATTTTATTACGATACTTTTCAAATGACGCAATATCAGAAGCCAAAAAAAATGAACGGTTATTATCAAGTGCTTTCAGGTAGCTGTCAAAAATGGCGGATGACAGCGAGTCGTCCATTGGTAATTTTTGAAAATGATATTTCGAAAGTAATTCAGCTATAGCTTTTGCCTGTTTACCATAAATCGGTTTTTCCTGAAGAGTAGTATCAGGAGCAATACCTGAAAAAACCTGCCCTGCAACCAGGCTGAGGGCTATCACCAACACAAAACGCTTCATAAACATGACTTTACAGCTAATACGGATTATCAGGCAATTTGTATGCCTTTTTTTAGGATTTTTCGTAATCAAATTCACTCAGGAATTTCTGGGCCTGCTCGGGATTCTGGAACTCAAAATGTTTTTTCTCACCGGATACAGAATGAATCTCGATCTTAACCAAATCTACATCCCGGTTACGCTTAAACTTGAATTTCTCCTTTTTATAATCGTCTGTTTCCTTGGTGGAAATATTGAACGCAGTTGCCCGAACGGATTTACAATAGTCACACTGGTAGTTTTTCACAAGTTCACCTGGCTCGCCATCGGTAGGCACTTTGGAAACGTGCTCCTTAATAACACGCATCGTATAGAATCCACAGTTGTTGCAACGTAATGCCTGCAGTCTGCCTTCATACTTTTCAATCAGAACTTCGCTGGTCTTTTCATCAATCCAGACATCATAATCAATGGAAAAGACATTTTCTTCCGCAATCATACCTTCCTGAAGGTGAACATCTTCTTCTTCTTCACTCAACAGACGCATCTTATTACCAGTCTTGGGATTGGTACGCGGCATAAATCTCCACTTTTTCAATTTCCGGTCCAGAACGGTTGGATAATAATATTGAAGAATAAGGTGCGCGACATATGCTACGATTGTACCGCCTGCAATTGACATAACCAGGCGCATATAAAACCAGAATTCCA
Organism: uncultured Roseivirgaceae bacterium; assembly: GCA_964534735.1. Taxonomy (GTDB): domain Bacteria; phylum Bacteroidota; class Bacteroidia; order Cytophagales; family Cyclobacteriaceae; genus UBA2336. The sequence goes on along the minus strand of CAZHQP010000001.1, from coordinate 33,181 downwards.
CTTTTTCCATCTCACTCATTTCATACAAATTGATGAGCATGGCAACCGCAACGCCAAAGCAATAATAAACCAGCTTGTAATTAGCGATCTCTCTTCTGTTGATGTAATCGTATTTTAAATGATAGTCGGTGATTGCCGATATCCTGATATGGTGGATCAGGTAAATGATCAGACCGATCGCAACCATGAAAATTGCACCGAGAATCATGCTTTCATGAAACGCGACTATAAAAGGAGTTTGTTGATTCATATTGGATTTTATAATAACTTTTAGACGTAATCTTAAAGATTTAAAGATAAGGATTAATAAATATTGTGGTAATACCGCAAAATAATGCATTTTGAAGAAGTCAGTTTTTAAAGTACTCGCCCGAATAAACAAGATCATCCTGCCGCGTTACAGCAGCAGCGACCTGACGAAGCTGAGCAAAACAGCTAAAGCAATTGTTGCCTTCCGCTACTGGGTAACGATTAATTCTCTTGATTAAGATTGCCTGTCAATCAACTTAATATCAGCAGTTTATACTGATCAGTTTTTTATTGACTCTTCAATCAATATAGCTTCAATCAATAATAAGTTATGTGGAAAATTACACGAATAAATTCCTCTGAAAGATCATTCTTAAAATAAATTGTGTATTATTGCACAGTAATGATAGCCTTCGAACGGGTATTTAGTGAGGTTGGATTTAAGGCTTTTACAGTAAAAAACTTCGTAAAGCCTTCAGATTCCCGGAATTTGGATCAAATCAAATTTGATAGGAAAGAGCTTTGCCTGAATAATTTGTTATCGGCATACGCATTTAAAACGATCTCATCCTAAATGCGGTATATTCCATCTCCCATACCGTTACGCTACGAATTTGTATACAGTGCCACCGCCAATAAATCGGGCCGGATGCAGTGCCATAAGATTAAGCCGGGCTACAGCAAACTGCGCATCAGTCGCACCGAATTTATCAAAGCGTATAATACTGCTCAGATCGTTGCAATGAAGCCCTTGCAGGCCACCGGTAACGAGACTGATTTTCAGATCGAGCTCTACGTTTGATTATTTCAAAATTCCCTGAAGATCAGCAGGAGAATAATTGATGGACTTTATTGTCTTGTTATCTGACGTTCGGTAAACGAGCCACTTTCCTGCTTCCTCTTTGTAATAACACTCGGTACCATCTTTCTTCTTATAGAATTCAACGGTCGCTTGTGCTTCACCCTCTGATACACAGGCTTTGCTCATGTTGGAGCGCTGCACTTCTTCAAATAAGGCGCTGAATTTTTCTCCCAGTCCGAATTCCAGAATTGCTCCGGATAACACATATTGAATATCTGCCAACGCATCTGCCACCTCAACAATATCTTTCTCCAGAATGGCAACTTCAAGTTCTTTTAATTCCTCTGCGATCAATGCAACCCGAAGCTTGCACCGGTCTTCAGAAGGAATTGATGGAGAAGATACTATCGGGTGCTTAAATGTTCTATGGAATTCAGCAACAAGGTTCAATGCATCGGGTTGTTTCATGAGTGATTACTTGGATTGGTACGTTATGAGATTGTTAATGCATGCAAAGTTGAAACAATTTCCAAAAAAAGCCGTACTTTTACACTTCAGATATGCGATCATTCCGAAAAAATATTGTCGTTTTCGTTATTACAAGCTTCAGTGTGCTGGGCTTGCTAAACGTTAGCGTTCAGTTTGGAAGGATCATTGATTTTTTCCCGGGAATGAACATCAGCATGTTGCTTGCGGAAGAAATTACGGAGACAGATGGCGCTGAAAAAAGCTCGGAAAGCTTCTCCCAGGTTGAGCTTTTTATTAGCCGCGACAGCTATGTGCTCCACAATATTTTGGTAAATGATGCTGTTGAAGTCTACCTGCACAGTGTAGACATTCCCGCACATCCTGCTTTCGAAAAAGCCACTCCCCCTCCGAAAGCCTAACATCCAGACATTCCAATGTCGTAACCCGGAATTACTTACTCCGGCTGATTCAGATCTTTGTCATTCATATTATTCTATCCGAATTGTATGAGCTGACTGGCGCAATTTTTCATAAACAACCTTAAGCAAAATAATATGCAAGTATATAATTCTCTTTTAGAGGGTAATCGTCAATGGGTCAAAGAGATGACGGACAAGGACCCGAATTTTTTTAACAAGCTCGTAGCAGGTCAAAGTCCGGAAGTACTTTGGATCGGATGTTCGGATAGCCGGGTACCTGCAAATGAAATAACCAAAACACAACCCGGTGACATTTTCGTTCATCGCAATATTGCCAACATGGTGGTACACTCTGACATGAATCTGTTGAGTGTAATTGATTACTCCGTTAATGTTCTTAAAGTAAAACATGTAATCGTATGCGGTCATTATGGCTGCGGTGGTGTAAAGGCAGCGATGGGAAACAATCAAAACGGAGTTGTGGATAACTGGCTTCGTCATATTAAAGACGTGTACCGCATTTATAGTGATGAACTGGATGCTATCGAGAATGAGGAGGAACGTTTCAAGCGACTTGTAGAACTCAACGTAATAGAGCAGGTATTCAACGTTTCAAAAACTTCTATTATCCAGAATAACTGGAAAGACCGGCATTATCCGATTATACACGGATGGGTCTATAGCCTGCAAACCGGTTTGATTAAAGACCTGGAAGTAAGCATTGGAAATCAGGGCGATCTTCCGCTTATTTTCAGAATGATGAAAGAGAAAGTCAGTGTTTAAATTAAGCAGGGAAGATTCATGAATTCAGGATTTCTAAAGGATATTAAAAACGATCTGTCAGCCAGCCTCGTTGTGTTCCTGGTTGCGCTTCCGCTGTGCCTTGGAATTGGTTTGGCGTCAACAGGTCAACCGGAACTGGTTTTTTCCGGAATCATTGCGGGCATTGTAGGCGGTGTTGTAGTAGGGTTCTTCAGTGGCTCAAGTTTGGGTGTATCCGGGCCTGCAGCGGGACTTGTTGTAATTGTGTTAGGCGCGCTTAAAACACTTGGAAGCTTTGAAACGCTTTTGCTGGCGGTTTTTCTGGCCGGAGTAATTCAGCTCATTGCAGGATTTTTACGGGCCGGGATTATATCTTATTACTTTCCATCTTCCGTTATCAAAGGTATGCTGGCCGCCATCGGCCTTACGCTTATCCTGAAAGAAATCCCGCACGCGCTCGGCTATGACAAAGATTTTATCGGGGATTTTACGCTATCGCAAACAGACGGTCACAATACCTTTAGTGAGATCTACTATGCTTTTATTTATAACAGTCCTGGCGCGATTATTATCAGTCTGATATCGCTGGGGCTGATTATATTTTTTGAGAGACCTTTTATGAAACGGTTTGGTCTTTTCAAGTTCCTGCCGGGTGCTTTGTTCGTGGTACTAACCGGTATCCTTCTTAATTTCCTGTTCAAATCTTTTAATCCGGGTTGGGCGCTGGATGGTGAGCATCTGGTTATCCTCCCTGTCGCTTCAACTTTAGGAGAGTTTGTTAGCTTTTTCAGAATGCCGGACTTTAGTGCATTATCCAATCCGGAAGTTTATGTTGTTGCCTTTACGATTGCAATTGTCGCAAGCCTTGAAACCTTACTGTGCGTGGAGGCAACCGACAAACTGGATCCCTATAAGCGAAACACCCCGGCCAACCAGGAATTGAAAGCCCAGGGAATCGGCAATATTGTTTCAGGTCTGATCGGGGGATTGCCCATCACACAAGTAATTGTAAGGAGCTCAGCGAATATTAATGCAGGCGGAAAGACAAAGCTCTCAACGATTACACATGGATTGATCTTGCTATTATCCGCGATTCTCATTCCACGTTACCTGAATCTTATTCCGCTTGCGAGTCTCGCAGCTATCCTGCTTGTGGTTGGATACAAGCTCTCTAAAATTTCACTGTATAAGGAAATGTACAGGCTGGGATGGGACCAGTTTATTCCTTTCATCGTTACCATTATCGCCATTCTGGCAACCGACTTGCTGAAAGGAATTGCGATTGGGATGGCTTTTGCAATTTTCTACATTCTGCGGAAGAATTATCGCCATGCATATCACTACAAGAAAGAGAAAAAAGACAATCAGGAAGTGATAACACTCCGTCTTTCGGAAGAAGTAACCTTCCTGAACAAAGCAAGCATTCAGCTTAGCCTTGACGATATGCCCCGGGATTCGAAAGTTGTCATTGATGGATCGAACTCCATTGCGATCGATCACGATGTGCTCGAGATCATCCATGATTTTAAAAAAATGGCTGCTCCGCAGCGAAATATTGATGTCGAGACTATTGCAGTGCCCGAAGTGAATTCGAGCGCTCACCACTAAGATTTTTCCAGCCTGAAAGGGGTTTTGGGTTGCTGAGAAAGGGCAGTACGCAAGTACTGTCCTCTTCTCAAGTTTTCTATATTTGCGTTTCGATTTTTACGCATGACGAAGAATTTCATTGAAGAACTACGGTGGCGCGGCATGATCCACGATGTTATGCCCGGAACAGAAGAGCAACTCACAAAGGAAGTAACTTCAGGCTATATCGGGTTTGACCCCACGGCAGATTCACTTCACATCGGACACCTGGTTCAGATCATGACGCTTGTTCATTTTCAGAAATGCGGCCATAAACCCGTTGCATTGATAGGCGGTGCCACCGGAATGGTGGGCGATCCATCCGGCAAATCGGCAGAACGGAATCTTTTATCTGAAGAAATACTTCAGCACAACGTGACGTGCGTAAAAAATCAATTGGAGAAGTTCCTGGACTTCAAAGGCGCTGGTGGCGCAGAAATGGTTAATAATTACGACTGGTTTAAAGACTTTAAGTTCCTCGACTTTATCCGGGATGTCGGAAAGCACATCACGATCAGTTACATGATGTCGAAGGATTCCGTCAAGAAAAGACTGGAGTCAGATGCGGGGTTATCATTTACCGAGTTTACCTACCAGCTGGTTCAGGGGTATGATTTTTACTGGTTGAATCAGCACAAGAACTGCAAGCTTCAAATGGGCGGCTCTGATCAATGGGGAAACATCGTTACCGGTACAGAATTGATCAGGCGAAAATCCAATGGTGATGCATTTGCGTTAACAACAAAATTGATTACGAAAGCTGACGGCACCAAGTTTGGAAAAACCGAAGGCGGAAACGTGTGGCTCGATCCGAAAAAGACCTCCCCTTACAAATTCTATCAATACTGGCTGAATGTTTCTGACGAAGACGCCCCGAATTTTATCCGGATCTTCTCTTTGAAAACAAAAGAAGAAATTGAAGCATTGGAAGAAGAGCATAAAGCAGCACCTCAGTTGCGCAAGCTTCAGAAAAGCCTCGCAGAGGATATTACAACGCGTGTGCACAGTGCTGAACAACTGAAACGTGCGCAGGAAACTACGGACATCCTGTTTGGCGCTTCGTTTGATGCCTTTAAAACATTAACCGGTGCGGAGATTGAAGACGCATTTGATGAGTCAATCACATTTACGCTGCCTAAAGATATTTTTTCTGCGGATCTTGATCCCGTAAGTCTGCTGGGCGAGAAAACTTCCATTTACACTTCAAAGGGTGAAGCCCGGAAAGCGATCCAGGGAAATGGCGTAAGCATCAATAAAGAAAAGATTGCACTTGAAAGAAAGCTTACTGCATCTGATTTACTTCACGGAAAATACCTGCTTGCGCAGAAGGGCAAGAAGAACTACTACCTGATTATTGTACAATAAAAAAGCCCCGCGCTTTATTAAGCATCGGGGCCTTCAATAAACTGATTTATTGTTATTTGCCGAGTTTCAATATCTTGTATCCAATGGATACCTGAACAACTCTGCTTTTGAAATCAGGAGCGCCAGGGCCGTCACCGATATCAGAAAGACCGATGTTGTAACGCGCATCTACCGTAAGACCGAAAGGAAGATCCCAGCCTAACCCTACGTTAGCACTCAAGTCAGAATTTTTAAATGCTTCCTTAACATCCTGTCCCTCCAGTTCGGCTTTCGTTAAAAAACCAAACTGCGGGCCAGCCTGCACGTTCAATCCACCAATCAGGTAAAGCTTCAGCATAACCGGGATGGTCATGTAAGAAGTTTTCAATTCATCACCATCGATCTTGGCTCCCTGCTGGGAGAAAAGAACTTCCGGCTGAATACCAATCTTGGTGAACTTAAAAAGCCCGAATGCCCCTGCGTGGAAAGTTGTCAGGTTATCTGTTGCCGAATCATCAAACTTGGAGATGTTTGCACCTGCCTTAATACCAAGCGCAACCTGCACCTGAGCCTGAGCTGCCGCAACCGAAGACAATACAAATACAAGAATTAAGATTTTTTTCATAGTGTAAAGTTTATTGTAGCACTAAGGTAACTACTTCTTAGAAATATTATACCCCAATGACAGCATAAAAGCGCTGTTTTTTACTGAAGCATCAGCATCCGGAATATCGGCTAAACCAAGGTAATATCGAAGCGATGTAGTCACAGGACCAAAATTAGCACCAAGTCCTGCACTCAATCCAAAATCAGTTGATTTAAACTGATCCTTTACATCTTCTGAACCAGATGTGGTGATCAAGTCAGACGTTATATCGTACTTAGCTTTTCCTGCAATCAAAATTCCAAGCTGCGGACCAGCCTGAATATTAATTTGATCGTTTAACCTAAAAACAAACATAACAGGCACAGTTACATAGGTTACGATAATCTCACCTTCAATGGTATAATCTCCAAGGTCGGGATCACTTCCTGATTCTTTGGTTTTCGATCCGAGTGAGTTAATCAATAGCTCAGGCTGAATAGATAGAGCGTCCGAAACATCAAACGTAAGATAGCCACCAACATGGTATCCTAATCTCACTTTGGAGCCATCCGCATCATCGCCTGTAAAATTTGCCAGGTTTAATCCTGCTTTAATACCGCCCTGCAGCTGGGCAAATGAAACCTCTGCCAGACAGAGGGCTAACATAAGTACAAAAATTTTTTTCATATGGGGGTTTTTATTTAAATAATAATCAAAATAGAAAAATCAGCGCGTAAAAAAAAGCTGCATATCACTATGCAGCTTTTCTATTTCAGATTGGCTGAAAATTATTCGCCAAACAACTGGTAACCCAAAGAGATCTGGATTACGTTATTTTTAAGATCACCACCATCAACGTCTGAAATATTTGAAAGTCCAAGACTGTAACGTGCGTCAACGCTGAATTTGCTGAACGTTGCGCCCAAGCCAAGGTTAAGACCGAAGTCAGTTCCCTTCAAGCCATCTTTCAATTCGCTAGGATCAGTTGAAAGTAACAGACCTAACTGAGGACCAGCCTGAACATTGAACATATCACCAAGAGCATATTTAAACATTACAGGAACAGCCAAGTAAGACAACTTATAATCTTCATCACCAAATTTTGCACCTGCTCCGTAGTAAAGAACTTCCGGTTGCAGTGTTAAAGCGTCAGAAAGAGCAAATTGGCCGTAAACGCCAACATGGAAACCAAACAGCATATCATTGCCATCGACTCCATCACCTGACACGTTAGCTAAGTTAGCGCCTGCTTTCAAACCGCCTTTAAATTGAGCAGATGCTCCAAAAACGATAAGAGCTGCGAATACTGTTAATAATACTTTTTTCATTGTGTATAAGGGTTTTGTTGTAATGCGAATATCCCACTTTTTTTTGTATCCGCAAACGGGTGCGCTACTACGATTTTTGTTCAACAGGGTTACATTTTCCCATTAAAAAGATTGAATTCGTGACTACCCTGGCGGTTAAAGTGTTTAGAATCTGAACCCGAAACAAATGCCTGCCCGAAGCCCGAAGCCATCAAACGCACCGGTCTCGAAGTCGTCATCATCTCCGGATTTAGCATCTACCTTACCTGAATAGTAAGCGGGTCCGAGAAACATATCCAATGAAATTTTTTCCTTAAAAATCCACTGCTTGCCAATGATTACACCTCCGCCAAATGCGCTAAAGTCGCCTTCGCTGTTGGTCTCATCATCCTTAATGTTAAAAGACTGGTAGCGTACGAAAGGTGCAATATAAACACCTTTTGGTGCCGGAGATTCGGACAAATAAAAACGGTATTCAGGTGTGATTCCGAAACCTGTAAACTTTGTGTCACCGGAAGAAAATCCGGTATAGAAAAAACCAAGCTGCAAGCTGCTGTTGTCATTCAATGCACGTTCATATTGAACGTTAAAAGTTTTAACAATCGGGGCCAGGATGTTGATCTTGATTACATTCTGCTGGGCAAAGGCTGCTGTTGCAAAGAATGCGAAGCACGCAACAAGTAGATAGTGCTTTAGTTTCATAGGTTTGGGGGTTAGTTTATGTATCGAATATCCGCTAATTTATTGGAAAGCGGAAACCACCGCCTATAAAAAACTGACCTGTGCTTACGGTTTCGTACTTGGCCTCAATAAACGGCAGGCCCGGACCAACGCTTATACCCAATCCCAGATTAGCACCGGTTTCACTGTCACTGTCTTTTTCATTTCCAACCTTAGCTTTAGCATTCAACACATTCAATCCAACAATCCCATATAAACCAAAACCCTCGCTCCTTAACGCGTATACGTGCATATCGATGTTGTATTCCCAGTAACTGATTTTTAGCGCGTTATTTCCTGTACCGAATTTATCCGGTGGTATATAAAAATTGACACCGGGGGCAACACTCACACGGTCAACGAGAAAGATTTCAAAGCCGAAGCCTGCCGCACCTTTTTCAATTTCAGCTCCGTATCCACCCTGGAAAGCAAACCTGACTTCCTGAGCATTTACTGACACAATACCTATGAATGATAGAGCAATAGAAAGGAATAGTACATTTTTTTTCATTTTTTGGGGATTAAAGTTTCTGCAAGATAATGAAATCTTACTCTGTCAATTTTTTTAATAGCCCTGCATCCACGCCAAATGATGCAGTTAAGTTCAACAGGTTATTTACAGAGAGTGCTTTTTCGATCGTAAATTGTGCTGGTTTATTCCTTGCCCAGGCCCTTCTGGAAACTCCGTTAAGTACATCGAAGTATAACATGTTTTTCAACTTCGATAATGCTTCAGGTGTTCCATCCAGCACTAACCCAAAGCCGCCATTGATCACTTCACCCCATCCTACTCCTCCACCGTTATGAATGGATACCCACGTAGCTCCGCGGAATGAATCTCCAATTACATTGTGAATGGCCATATCGGCTGTGAATTTTGAGCCGTCATAAATGTTTGACGTTTCGCGATACGGGCTGTCAGTTCCGGATACATCGTGATGATCGCGGCCTAATACAACCGGACCAATCTTACCCTCCTGAATTGCTGTATTGAATGCTTCGGCAATTTTAATTCTTCCCACTGCATCTGCATAGAGGATACGTGCCTGTGAGCCTACCACCAGCTTGTTCTGCTTCGCTTGTTTTATCCACGCAATGTTATCATCCAGTTGACCATGTATTTCTTCCGGAGCAGTTTCGCGGATTTCTTCCAAAACCTGTTGCGCAATCCGATCCGTTGCATCCAGGTCTTCTGATTTTCCCGAAGTGCAAACCCACCGGAACGGACCAAAGCCAAAATCGAAGCACATCGGCCCCATAATATCCTGCACATAGGATGGGTATCTGAAATTAATACCATCTTTTGCCATTACATCCGCTCCTGCGCGGGAAGCTTCCAGCAAAAAGGCATTTCCATAATCGAAGAAGTATGTGCCTTTTGCGGTGTGCGTGTTAATCGCTGCAATCTGTTTACGTAACGATTCCTGAACTTTGTTCTTAAAAGCTTCCGGATCAGCTGCCATCAATTTATTGGCATCTTCAAAGCTCATCCCGGCAGGATAATATCCACCCGCCCAGGGATTATGAAGTGAAGTCTGATCCGATCCGAGGTCCACATAAATATTCTCTGCATCAAATTTTTCCCAGACGTCAACAATGTTGCCTTCGTAAGCGATTGATACGATTTCTTTTGCGGCTTTTGCTTTTTTAACACGGATAACCAGTTGATCGAGATCGTTAATAATCTCATCCACCCAGCCTTGTGCATGACGCTTTCGGACAGCGTGAGGATTTACTTCACCAACTACGGTTATGCAACCTGAAATGTTCCCGGCCTTTGGCTGAGCTCCGCTCATTCCGCCCAGTCCGGATGTAACAAAGAGTTTACCGGCAAGTCCTTCTCCTGCTTTAGAGATTTTACGACCCGCATTCAGTACGGTAATTGTTGTTCCATGCACAATGCCTTGTGGCCCGATGTACATATACGAACCTGCAGTCATCTGCCCGTATTGGGTTACGCCCAGTGCATTAAATTTTTCCCAATCATCCTGCTTCGAATAGTTCGGGATCATCATACCATTTGTAACCACAACTCGGGGCGCAGAAGGCGATGACGGAAATAATCCCATCGGGTGGCCTGAATACATGTGAAGCGTTTGCTCGTCTGTCATGGTGGCGAGATACTTCATCGTTAGTAAATACTGCGCCCAGTTTTGAAACACCGCTCCGTTTCCACCATACGTAATCAGTTCATGCGGATGCTGCGCCACGGCAGGATCAAGATTATTCTGAATCATGAGCATGATTGCGGCTGCATGCTTCGAGTTACAGGGATATTCGTTGATTGACCGGGCATACATTTTATAATCCGGTCTGAACCGGTACATATAAATGCGGCCATAGTTCAGCAGTTCATCATAAAATTCCTTTGCCAGTACTGTGTGATGCTTTGGATGGAAGTATCGTAACGCATTGGCAATGGCAAGTTCTTTTTCTTCCCGATTCAGAATGTCTTTCCGTTTGGGAGCATGACTGACGGATTGATCATACGCTTTTACAGGAGGAAGCTCATCCGGAATTCCGGTAAGAATTTGTTCTTTAAACGTTGCTGGCACGCACTTGCTGGTTCAATTGAAAATCGAGTTGCTTATAGTTATTCTTAACATGGTTGTAGCCGATGTCAAAAATTTCTTTACCTTTTGCAAGATCAAATGTGGTAAATTTACCGAGGTCTCTCGGTTCGATAACCACATTGCAATGTGTTTTACTGATGCCTGAGTTAACATTGATTGCAATCAACAGGCTCCGTTCGGTAACTTCCTTAACATTCTTGATATCAATTCGTTGTTCAACCGGATTACAATGACTGCCGATTATAAAATCGCATTTACCCACCAATGGCCGAACAGGCAGGTTATCAATGATCCCGCCATCGACATATACGTTACCATCCAGAATGACCGGATTGAATAGTGCAGGAATGCTGGATGAGGCGATGATCCTCGGAACAAGCTCACCCGAATCAAAGTAGGTTACTTTTCCATTCAGGATATCAGTAGCGGCAATGGTCAACGGGATTTTCAGGCTCTCGAACGAATTCTCAGTCAAGTGCTTCATCATCACCATCCGGAAACCTTCCATATTTAATAAACCGGTCCATGACCAGGCTGGACGTACGGAACGCAAAAATCCGTAAGATGAAACGATCTCCAGTATTTGGTCAGCAGTATATCCGTGACAATAAAATGCACCCGCGATGGCGCCAGCGCTTGTTCCGGAAACTTCAGAAAATGTAAGGCCGAATTCTTCCAGTGCTTTGATAACGCCCAGGTGTGCAAAGCCTCTTGCCCCTCCGCCTGATAATGCTAATCCGATCTTCATTTAGAGTATTTCATTTAACCTGAACGTGCGGTCCAGTCTTACACCTTTATCTGTACGCTTAACGGTGCAGCATTCATTTTCAGGGTCATGCTGAAAGAATAAAATATATTGATTGTCTGCAGCTTCATTTAAGAACTGCTCTTTCTCTGCCAGGGTGATCAAAGGCCGGGTGTCATAACCCATTATATACGCCAGGGGAATATGACCAACAGAAGGAAGTAGATCGGCCATGTAACAGATTGTCTTATCCTTGTATTTGATCTTTGGCACCATCATCTTATCGGTATGACCAGATACATACAGTATCTCAAACTGTCTAAAAGGCGAAGTTGATGCTTCCGTAAAATTCAGATGACCGCTTTCCTGCATGGGCAGGATATTCTCCTTCAGAAAGGAGGCTTTTTCCCGATTATTAGGCTTGGTAGCCCACTCCCAATGATCTTTGTTCGACCAATACTTAGCGTTTTGAAAAGTAAGTTCAGGCTTGCCATTAACAATTTTTACTCCGCCACCGCAGTGATCAAAATGTAAATGAGTCAGAAACTGATCCGTAATATCATTCTCTGAAAAACCTGCCTGGCGGATAGATGAGCTTAACGAGGCATCGCCATGTAAATGATAGTGACTCAGGAATTTTTTGTCCTGTTTATTTCCAATTCCATTGTCGATGAGAATCAGTTGATCACCGTCTTCGATCAGTAAAGACCGCATCGCCCAGGTACACAGGTTATCTGCATCGGGTGGATTGGTTTTCTGCCAGATGCTTTTCGGTACAACGCCAAACATCGCGCCACCATCGAGCTTAAAGAAACCGGTATCAATTACGTGAAGCTTCATGCGGGTAAGTTACGCAAACCAAAATTAGCACGTCATTCTAAGGGAAGTATGACCGAAGAATCTCCAGATTTACTGCACAAAATTGGGGATTTTTCGCTAACGCCTGTCTGCCGACAGGCAGGGTCAGAATGACGGCAGACAATTACTCCTTTACAACACCCATTGCGCAGAACTTGTCAATACGCTGCTGGATAAGCTCATCTGTCGGTATAGCGCTTAGCTCTTTATAGGTTGTGAGAATTGTTTTCTTAATCTCCTGCGACATCCATTTCAGGTCGTTGTGTGCTCCGCCCAGCGGTTCTTTAACGATACCATCAATAAGTTTGAGTGCCAGCATATCTTTACCGGTGAGCTTCAATACCTCAGCAGCCTGCTCTTTAAAATCCCAGCTTCTCCACAGAATGGATGAGCAGGATTCAGGCGAGATCACGGAATACCAGGTATTCTCCAGCATCAGCACGCGATCACCAATAGCAATTCCCAACGCGCCACCTGAAGCGCCTTCACCAATTACAATACAAATAACCGGAACCTTAAGCATGAACATCTCTTTCAGGTTGCGGGCAATCGCTTCACCCTGACCGCGCTCTTCTGCTTCAAGGCCCGGGAATGCACCGGGAGTATCAATCAGTGTAATAATTGGTTTGTTGAATTTCTCAGCCATCTTCATCAGACGCAATGCTTTGCGATAGCCTTCCGGATTTGCCATTCCGAAATTTCTGATCTGACGTTGCTTGGTGTTACGCCCCTTCTGCTGACCGATGATCATAAAGGTTTGACCTTCAATTGTTCCGAAGCCGCCAACCATTGCTTTATCATCACCTACGGTGCGGTCGCCATGCAATTCAATGAAGTCAGTGGTAATCTCGTAGATATAATCCAATGTATACGGACGCTCCGGGTGACGTGAAATCTGAACGCGCTGCCAGCCGGTCAGGTTCTCGAATGTTTCCGTCTTAAGGTCTTTGATTTTTTTTTCGAGGGCCTTGATCGCTTCCCGTACTTTATCATCGCTGTCCCCGGCCAAATGTTTCATATCCTCCAGTTTCGCTTCCAGTTCGGCAATGGGCTTCTCAAATTCCAATAACATAGATTGTTTTTAGCGAACGCAAAGTTAACACGATTACGCGATTTTGAAACAGGTTCGCAGATTTTGCCATAAAAGCAAAAGCCCCATAAATCAATGATTTACAGGGCTTTAAGCGGTCTGGACGGGACTCGAACCCGCGACCTCCTGCGTGACAGGCAGGCATTCTAACCAGCTGAACTACCAGACCGTTGCTCTATCGGTTAAAATAGGTGCGCAAAGATAGCGTAACAGGAGTTTTCTCCAAAATCTGCCTGAATTATTTCCAATAAACCTTTATGGCACTATTGATTTGTTCGCGTGTCGATGGTCAGCTTCTGAATCATGAGCGGACTAAGCGAATCAGAATACGGGCCGTACGCATCGATCAACAAGCCCTTCTCGCCTTCAGAAGAACTGATGGCGAACAAGATAGAACTGTCATCGGGGTTTGTCATGCCTTCAAATCGATGAACTTCATCGACATGAAACTGTTCAGGCGCGAATCTCTTTTTTAATGGCGGACATTCGATCCACTCCGGATGCAAATTAAAATCATGCTCGTATCCTTTGCGTTTCAGGTAATCGATGGCCTGCGAAAGTGTATCAAATGTTTTCATGCAAATAGGGACTATACAGTTTGTGCGGGCGTTGTTTACCTGAAAAATACTATTTTTAGCAACTTAAAGTTCCATGAGAAGAGCGCTTCTTTACGTATTCCTGCTCACCTTCCTGTTTCCCGCCTGTGCTCCGCAGAAACCGCGCGGCTCAACGGTTGTTGTAAAGCCTAAGACTCACAGCAGATTTTTCATAAAAGGAAAAGACCGGTATAAAAAGAAGACCAAACTGGTAAGAATGAAAAACTGATTTTATGAAAGTCCTTTCATCACCAGGTCAATATTTTTTCTGAAAAAAAATCGCTGCGGACTGATCTGATTAATATGTGCCGTTACGATTGATCCCAACAAAACTGCTAAGAACAAATTGGTGATATCGCGTGTACCTGATGCTTTTGTAATCTCCTTCTTAAAGATGGCTTCAAGCGTAAACTTGTCAAGCATCTGATCGAGTGATAGTATTTCAACTGAATGTATCTCCTGCTGATCCGGGAACAGAAAGACTTTTTCTTCAGGGCGAACGGTAAAAGGCTTGGGTGGTCGCTTTAAATCTGCCAGGTAGCCAATTAGGCTCAGCATAAGTCCGGGATGTGCTTCACATTCTTCGCTCAGCTTATCCGACAGGTAGTAAATCCCCTGCAAACCTTCTTTTGGCTTACTCTTGAGCTCCACCGCCCGGTTCAGGCACCAGATTCGGAAATAATACAGCAGCACATCCTCCTTCTGTGGAAAATACTTGAAAAATGTGACCTTACTGATCTTAACTTTCGCGCACAGGTCATCAACATATAAGTCCTCAAAAGGCTTTTTGCCGATGAGCTTTAGTGTATTTTCTAAAATCTGGATTTTGAGCCTTGCCGCCTTCTCTTTACGTAAATTCATGAATCTGTACTCAAGTTTGCTTTTAAATAATGATTTAATTGCTCCAAAACCAATTTTATTATGATGAAACGCTTTTACCTGCTTTCACTTGTCATTATTACCGTTGCCTGTCAACCCAAGCAGGCAGAGCGTTATCAGGGTTTGATTCGGGATTCAGCTATGGTTGTGTGTGCTCACCCCGTTGCAGCCCGGATTGGTGTTGATATGCTACACAAAGGTGGCAATGCTGTAGATGCGGCTGTTGCTGTTCAACTGGCACTTACCATTGCCTTTCCGGAAGCAGGAAATATTGGCGGTGGCGGATTTATGATTTTGAGGGAAGCAAATGGCAAAACAGCAGCCCTTGACTTCCGCGAGAAAGCACCCGCAGGGGCTTCGCGTGACATGTATCTTGACTCAGCGGGCAATGTCATTGATAAGCTTAATACAAAAGGTGCCCTGGCTTCAGGAATCCCGGGATCAATTGACGGGATGGTTGAAATGCACAGCAAGTATGGTCGCCTGCCGTGGAAAGAACTTGTGCAGCCAGCGGTTGACTTAGCACTAAACGGAATTGTGCTGACAAAACGCGAAGCGGAAAATCTCAATCGTGCACAGAGTAAGTTGCTGAAGTACAACACGGTTTCTCCCGCTCATTTGCTTGGCTCCTGGAAAGAAGGTGATACACTTCGCTGGACAGAACTCGGTCACACGTTTGAGCGCATTCGCGATGAGGGTCGTAAAGGTTTTTATGAAGGCAAAACTGCCAATGATATTGTTGCTGAAATGAAACGCGGGAATGGAATTATAACTCATGAAGACCTGAAGAATTACAAGTCGCAATGGGTTGAACCGCTGATCGGAACCTACAAAGGCTATAAGATTATTGCTATGCCCCCGCCTTCGAGTGGCGGGATAACTGTTCTTCAATTGCTGTCATCCATTGAACCTTATACGATTAAAGATTGGGGCCATAACAGTGCAAAAACTGTTCATCTGTACACAGAAGCAGAACGCAGATCATTTGCCGACCGCGCAGTGCATTTGGGCGATCCGGATTTCAATCCGATTCCAACAAATCAATTGATGGATAAAGCTTACATCAAAGAACGGATGTCATCGTTTGATCCCAACAAGGCAACGCCAAGCGCTACCATTAAAGAAGGTAATGTGGCCATGAAGGAACATTCTGAAACAACACACATTTCTATCGTGGATAAAGACGGTATGGCGGTGTCAATCACCACCACACTTAATGATTGGTTTGGCAACTATGTGCTCGTGGCAGGATCAGGTTTTTTTATGAACAACGAAATGGACGATTTTAGTGCCAAAGCCGGAGTACCTAATATTTATGGCGTAACCGGGGGCCTTAAAAACGAAATCCAGCCGGGTAAAACCATGTTGAGCTCTATGAGTCCTACAATTGTGGAAAAAAACGACTCGTTGTTTATGGTTGTCGGATCTCCGGGCGGTCCCCGGATTATGACGGCAGTATTTCAAACTATCGCTAACGTAATCGACTTTGAAATGGGCATGCAGGAAGCAGTGGATGCCAAACGTACTCACAGCCAGTGGTTACCGGACGCAATTTTTATTGAAGATGGAGCGCTCACCAGTAAAGACAGTATCTCATTACTTAAAATGGGCCATGTTGTTAAGAAATTAGACGAACTCAGCAAAGGTTTGGACTTTATTGGTCGTGTAGACGGGATACTTATTTTACCAAACCGCAAGCTTGAAGCTGGCGCTGATCGTTACCGGGGTGATGATGCTGCTGCAGGCTATTAAGTCTTCTTGATCGTAAACTCCACCCTCCTGTTCAGCAGGCGGGTATCTTCATTATCATTGCTCGCAATAGGCTTCGAGCCGCCATATCCCTTACCGGTAATGCGCCTGGCTTTAATCCCTTTTGATACGAGGTAGTTCTTAACTTTATTCACGCGCTTTTGCGACAATGACATAAGCTGTTGAAATGACCCACGGTTATCCGTATGCCCGGCCAATTCAATTTCTACATGTGGATTCTCGGTCATGAACTGAACTACCAGATCGAGCTGCGGATACGATTCAGCGAGCAGGGCATCCTTGCTTTGTACGAATAAGATATTCTTAAGTGTAACCGTAGTACCAATCTCGATTGGCTGCATCTGGAAATTCATTTCCAGATCTTTTAGCTCGTAGGTTTTAAGATCAAGGGTTTCCAGGTCGTTTACATATCCGGGCGCATCGATTTTAATTGAATATGAGCTTCCGGATTCTACCCGGATAGCGTATTCACCCAAATATGCATCCGCAGTTATTTTATTTCCACCACTTTCGAAGATCATCTTTCCGCTTACCGGATCACCATTTTTTGAATTCGATAACCGGCCATAAACGTTGATCTTGTTATCGTTCAGGTTTTGGTAAGTATTCTCATTGAACTTGATAACGGTATCAGGTTTCGGTTTCAGAACTGCTGCAATGATGGTTGAGTCTTTAAAATTGATGTTTGGAATGTACACCTTAATATTTCCGTAGCGATCACTGTTATTGGTACTGGTAAATAAGAAAAATCCGGAAGGTGAATAGTCTTTAAAGAACAGCTCACGGCCTTGTGTATTAATCTCATCCCCCATGTTAACGGGTTCGCTCCACTGCGTCCAGCTGTCATCAAGCCGTGTTGCAGAATATACATCAAAGCTTCCAACACCTTTTGAGTTCGTTGAGAAGTATAACGTTCGGGTATCTGCACTCAGTGACGGGCTGATTTCCTGGAGTTTTGAATTTATCTGGTTGCCGAGATTTATAGGCTGCGACCACTGACCATCTGTACCTTTTAAACTCACGTAAATATCTTCCACTCCTCTGGTACCATACGTTTCTGAAGAGAAAACAAAAACCTTCCCATCTGGTGAAACGTACCCGCTTTGAAGCGATGACTTATTCTGAAAATATGGAATCGCAATATTCTCCGGCCTTGCCCAGCCACTTCCCACTTTTCGGGAAACCGAAATCCCCTGCGTGGATGCAATTGTTCCTGCGGGTCCGTAATGATTTAGCAAAAAAACCTGTAAGCCATCCGCAGAAAAGCCTGCTACAGCATTATAGGCCCGGTCATTTAACAATGCTCCGGCCTGTTGGGGTGCTGTCCACTTGCCATCTTTAAATTCTGAAAACCAGATATCACCCGGATCGCGCTTGCCGCCAATATTTAACGAATGGTTGCATACGGTGAAGAAAAGCAGTTTGCCATCGGGACTTAATACCGGGCTTTGCTCATCATGATCGGAATTAACGTTTTGAAGGGATTGCTGGGTAATAATCTGCGCCTTCGATTGAATGCTGACAAAAAACAAAAATGATACAATCGCAATTCGCACAAACTGAAAATTCATAATACTTACTTGCTTACCCATTTATTATCCCTAATCGTAAATCGCCACGGAAGTTTTGAGTCTTCCCCGGCATAATCAATGCCTATCCTTTCGGAGGCGATAATATCTTTGTTTTTAAGCGCAACGCCTAAATCTTCAATCCAAACTTCGGTATTCAGCAGGTATTTTCCGTTAAACGTACGGTCAATTCCCAATGCTTTAGTCAACTTACCAGGTCCGGAAGTCAGGTGAGCAGGATTTTTAAGAGTCCCCCTTCTGATTTTCATTTCCTCGATGCCTTCAAGCGGTTCAATTGCACGGATTAATACAGCCTCCGGAATATCAGCTTCGTTCGTAACCACGTTAAACAGGTTATGCATACCGTAACATAGGTACACATACGAGTAGCCGCCTTTCCCAAACATGATCTGGTTGCGGCCGGTCATTCTCTTGCCGAACGCATGACATCCTTTTTCTTTCCATGAGTACGCTTCTGTTTCAACGATCATGCCACCGGTAACAATCCCGCCAATTTTTGTATAAAGTCCTTTTCCGAGCAAATCCTGCGCAATTTTCACAACATTTTTCCGCTCGTAAAAGCTTTCCGGCAACTTCATGTTAAAGTACTGTTAATGCGTTTTGTAAGTCAAAAGAATCCTTAATTTTGGCTCCCTTGAGAAAGTAAACCCTAACGTTAATATATGATGAAAAAACTATTTACACTTATTCTGATTGCTGCCAGCTTTATCGCTGAAGCACAAGTACAGGTTCCCCAGCCAAGCCCGGCCGGTTCGGTATCGAGCGTTGTAGGATTAACTACGATAAAGGTAGACTACTCCCGCCCCCGTGTGAAAGGCAGAAAAGTATTTGGTGAAAAGGATGTTATGCATCCGTATGGCCAGATCTGGAGAACCGGTGCAAACAACGGAACCAAAATCTCTTTCTCTGATGATGTTACGGTAGAAGGGATAAAAGTTGCAAAAGGTGAATACCTGATCTTTAGCTGGCCCGGTGCTTCAGAATGGACAGTATCTCTTTATAAAGACCTGAGCATTGGCGGGAACGTTGACGGATACAAAACCGAAAATGAAGCAGCTAAGTTCAAAGTTAAAACAGAGAAGCCTGCAATGAAAATTGAAACATTCACCGTATCAATCGATGATATCGCAGAAGATAATAAGAGCGCAAAAGTTTCTATCGGCTTTGAAAATGCCGTATTCCGTTTTGGAGTAGCCGTTGATTTTGATGCGACTGTGATGAAATCAATTGAGGCCAACACGAAAGTCAATCCAAACAATTACATCGCAGCAGCGCGTTATTACTATGATACGAATAAAGACCTGAAAAAGGCTCTTGAATGGGTTGACATGGGAATCGCAGGCAATCCAAATGCGTTCTGGAATGTTCACTTCAAGGCTCAAATCCAGCAGAAGCTGGGTGATAAAAAAGGTGCATTAGCAACTGCCCAGCAATCGCTTGATCTTGCCCGGAAAAGTCCCGATGGCGACTTTGGTTACATTAAATTGAATGAGGACCTGATTAAATCGTTGAAATAAGATCTATCAATCGTTAAAAGCCCTGTGTTTGACGTTGCTCAGCACAGGGCTTTTTATTTGTACGATTTCTTACATGGTTCCCTGTTTTATAATTTTCTGATTTTTATAATTCAGCAAAGTGTATTTTTGTGCTTCATGCGCATACCCGGACTCATCGTTTTATTACTGCTGATTTTTCACACGGTATCGCCTGCTGGAATTCCTGTTGCCTTTACCCAAAAGCTTGAGAAGAGTAAGACTTCGCAAGAGTTTAAACAGGTAATCTTCGACATGGTTAACGAGATGCGGGCCGGTAAGCTGGACATCGATTCAAAAGATGTTCGTGAAATCCTGTCAATTACGCACACCAAGTCATATGCAAATGAAGTTTTACCGGTTGTTTACGGCTGGCTGGGCACTGTTTTCGGAGATGGAAGAATTGATCAGGCCATTCTATACTTCCTGGAGAATGCAAGTCTATATGAAAAGCAAGGTAAGTATCTTGAGTATTCTATTATCTGTTTTGAAATTGCGCTTATCCAGCAACGGGCCCGTAACTACGTTGAAGCTGAAAAATATTATGAACGCTCTCTTAATTTCGGGAAAGATTCGCTTGATCAACGGGTTGTGATTGGCTGTTATAATGGCCTCGCGTTAATCGAGCGCGAACGTGCGCGGTATGATGATGCAACAAAAGAATTTAAAAATGCTTTAAAAGTTGCC
>CAZHQP010000001.1:7766-12479 GCA_964534735.1 uncultured Roseivirgaceae bacterium | reverse complement strand
ACGTGCGCGGTATGATGATGCAACAAAAGAATTTAAAAATGCTTTAAAAGTTGCCCTGTTTTATAATTTTCTGATTTTTATAATTCAGCAAAGTGTATTTTTGTGCTTCATGCGCATACCCGGACTCATCGTTTTATTACTGCTGATTTTTCACACGGTATCGCCTGCTGGAATTCCTGTTGCCTTTACCCAAAAGCTTGAGAAGAGTAAGACTTCGCAAGAGTTTAAACAGGTAATCTTCGACATGGTTAACGAGATGCGGGCCGGTAAGCTGGACATCGATTCAAAAGATGTTCGTGAAATCCTGTCAATTACGCACACCAAGTCATATGCAAATGAAGTTTTACCGGTTGTTTACGGCTGGCTGGGCACTGTTTTCGGAGATGGAAGAATTGATCAGGCCATTCTATACTTCCTGGAGAATGCAAGTCTATATGAAAAGCAAGGTAAGTATCTTGAGTATTCTATTATCTGTTTTGAAATTGCGCTTATCCAGCAACGGGCCCGTAACTACGTTGAAGCTGAAAAATATTATGAACGCTCTCTTAATTTCGGGAAAGATTCGCTTGATCAACGGGTTGTGATTGGCTGTTATAATGGCCTCGCGTTAATCGAGCGCGAACGTGCGCGGTATGATGATGCAACAAAAGAATTTAAAAATGCTTTAAAAGTTGCCACGGATAAAAACGACACTGCGTGGATCGGAATCCTGAATGGAAATATAGGCAGCATATTCTTCAGACAGGAGAATTATGACAGCAGTCTGTATTACTATTTTAAAAATCTTACCTACATCAAGCAGGTTTCAGAAATTGAAAATGAAATAGAGACCTATGCTAATATCGGGAAGGTATTCCTAAAGAAGAAGAATTATCAGAATGCAAGGCTTTATCTCGACAGTGCCCAGTATATTATTGACTCCCGCAAGCTTAAATTTTCAGACTTCTTCAACCCGATGGATGAAATCTATGAATCAAATGCATTATTCTATGCCGAAACGGGTAACTACAAAAAAGCCTTTGACTACTATCAGAAATTTCATCAGGTAACAAAGGAAAAACAATTGCAAGTTGACAGTAAACGACTTGCTCAATTGCAGTCTGCGCATGAGTTCAGGGAAAAGCAAACCTATTTCGAATTGCTGGAGAAAGTTAATGCAGCCAACGAAACGATTATTGAGCAGCAGTATTATGCCCAGGTAGCGTTTATCGTTGTGATTTTATTATTGAGTGGATTTGCCGTTCTCGCCTATCGCATCAGCCAGCAACGAAAGAAATTGAACATTAAGCTCAATAAAGCAAATGTGGAACTTGAGCGATTAAATCAGGCAAAAGACAAGTTATTCTCTGTTATCGGGCATGATCTGCGAAGTCCGATCACCAATCTTTCGCTCATGCTGGGAATGTTAAAGAGCGGAGACCTTAAGCCTGAAGAGTTTAATAGTTTAATTGGCAAGCTTAAGTTACAGGTAGAATCAACCGGGAGCATTATAAATAATCTTCTCCAATGGGCAAAAACCGAGATGAGCGGATCAAACGTTCAGGCACAACGAATCTCGGTTTCATTTGCAGCCAGCGTTCTCCGTCAATTTTCTGATGAAGCCGGTAAAAAGCATATAAAGCTTTCCGCTTCCCTTCCGGAAGATCTTTTTGTACTGGCCGACAAAGATCAACTGGAGATTATATTCCGTAACCTGATCAGTAATGCGATTAAATTCACGCATGAAGGTGGTAATGTTCATATCAGCGCCAAAGAAGTCGGTTTATCTGTTGAGTTTAAAATCATAGATTCCGGCATTGGTATCCCGGAAGAAGATTTGCAGAATCTTTTCAAGCCGGGGCGGCAAATTTCGAGGCCTGGCACACAAAACGAAAAAGGAACCGGTATCGGATTATTCATCACCTCCGAAATGATTGCAGCCAATGGTGGCAAAATTAAAATCGAAAGCAAAAAAGATCAGGGTACTACCTTTATCATAACGCTTCCGTTAAAAGCATAAAAACCCCTATGCCAAAAGCATAGGGGTTACATTCAATCGAATATCTATTTCTGAGTTGGGATCTTCTGATCTTTTAGTTTTTCATTTCCGGTTTTCAACTTACCATTAACATCCAGTTCAACAATTTCATAACCCAGCTTTTCAAGTCCCGGAAGGATTTTAACCTTATCTCCTACCAATAAAATATTGGCAGACTGCGGCTTGATCCACTTTGCAGCGATCCTGTCCACATCAGCCTTGGTCAGGTTTGCCAGGATTTTATTTTGCTGATCAACAAAATCTGCAGGAAGATCGTAATCCTGAATTCTTCCGATAAACCCAGCCTTCTGGAAACCGGTTTCGTACAATAATGCATCACGTTGACCCAAAGCGCTCTTCATGAACTTAAGTTCATCCTCAGTGATTCCTTTTTCAGAATAATTCTTCAACTCTTTCATAACTTCCACAACCGCGCTGTCGGTTGCGTTAGCACGAATACCTGAACTGAAATAAAACTCACCGGTATACTTGTCGCCATACGCGGTAGTACGGGCACCGTATGTCCAGCCTTTATCTTCGCGCAGGTTAATGTTTACCCGGCCATTAAATCCGCCACCCAACGCAAAGTTTGAAAGCATCAGGCGATAGTACTCCCCTGTTGCGTCATATTTAAGTCCGGTTACACCGCCAATACGGAATTCAGTTTGTGCGGCTTTCGGAACATCTACCAGGTAAATGCGGGTCTTATCTACATTCATTGCGCTTGGAATCGCTGGCAATTTGATTTCCTTGTTCGGAAGCTTGTTCAGGAATGTGAGCTTACCGAGAATTTCACTTTCGGTAACATCTCCCACCACTACAAGCTCTGCATTTTTTGAAGTCATGTAGTTGTTATAATAGCTTTCAACATCCTGAAGCTTCAGGTTCTTGATCGTATACTCGGTTCCTGATTCACTCAATCCAAGAATGCTTGCTCCGTAGTTCATTTTGTTGAATACATCAGATGCAACAAATGCCGGCTGAGCTTTTGCCTGCTTAAAGCCTTCTATATTCTGTTTCTGAATGCGATCGAATGCAGCCTGATTGAATTTAGGACTCAGCATACGTTCCTCGAGCAGAGCAAGCGTTTTATCAAGGTTCTTTTTAAGTGTTTGAACGCTAAACGTTACGCCATCAAACCCACTGCTCACACCTATTGAGCTGCCCAGCTTTTGAAGCTCGGCCTGGAATTTCTCTGCAGTATAATTCTTTGTGTCTTCATTCATCATCGAAGCAAACATGTCGGCTAACCCGATCTTTGACGTATCGTTAGCCTGCAAAATATGTCCGCCTGGAATAGTGATCGACATCGTCACAAGCGGAAGCTCAGTTGTATTTGCACCGATTGCTTTAACTCCATTGTCCAGTGTTTTCTTCCAGAACGCTGGAACTTTTACCACAGGGTTCGGGCCGTTACCCGGCATTTGATTGCGATTAAAAGCATCTGTCGGTTTGCTATATTTCAAGCCAGTATAGCCATAGTCAGGTGCTTTATAGTTTGCAGTATTGACTTTATAATTCTCCGGAGCAATAACATTATCTTCTTTTCCCTTGATAACAATGCTCAGAATCACCGCAGGCTTTCCTTTAATGTATTTGTTATACACCCGAAGAACATCCTCCTTTTTTACGCTTGTGTAACGCTCAAGTTCCTTGCCGATCTGGTTCGGATTGCCGGTATAGGTTTGATAAGCTGCCAGCTGCGAAACTTTACCGCTTACGCTTTGGAGCCTGTTTATAAATTGCGACTCAAATCCGCCTTTAAACTTCTCGATATCTTCATCGGTTACACCCCGGGTCTCAAACACTTTGATAGCTTCTTCAATAAGTTTTTTTGAATCAGCCAATGATGTTCCGGGTGCAGGCGTTAACTGGATGCTGAATTGTCCGCCAAGCTCGCTGCCACTATTAAAAGCTGATATGCTTAACGCTTTTTGTGTTTTGGTTATCTCCTGGTAAAAGACAGAGTTTTTTCCCTGACCCAATACTTGCGCTAAACATGCCAATGCAGGTTCATCTGCATCATAACTTGGAACCGTTGGAAATGTCATGGTAAGCTGTGGAACTTTTGCATAGTTATCAACCAGCGTGATATAGCGGTCGCTCTCCAGAACCGGAGCCGCGAGTCTCATGTTCTTGACTTCAGGGCCTCTTGGAATTGTGCCAAAATACTTTTCTGCAAGCTTCACCACGTCTGAAGGCTTAACATCGCCCCCAACTGTAAGAGTTGCATTATTGGGTCCATACCAGCGCAGGAAGAAATTCTTTAAATCATTTACGTCCACCCGGTTAAGATCTTCAACATATCCAATTGTTAGCCAGGAATACGGATGTCCGTAAGGATACAATGCTTTTGCCGTTATTTCTCCTGCCAATCCGTAAGGACGGTTATCGTAATTCTGTCCGCGTTCGTTCTTAACCGTTTCGCGCTGGATTTCAAATTTGCGTTGTGTTACAGCATCGAGAAGAAAGCCCATACGATCGGCCTCAAGCCAGAGCATTTTCTCCAGTTGATTACTGGGCACGGTTTCATAGTAATTCGTGCGGTCGCGATTGGTTGAGCCGTTAAGGGTTCCGCCTGCCTCTGTTACAATTTTAAAATGCTGCTCATCACCTACGTTATCACTCCCCTGGAACATCATGTGTTTTAGCGCCCGGTACTCCCTGGGCAATAGCAGCTTTAACTTCCTGTCGAA
>CAZHQP010000001.1:0-7666 GCA_964534735.1 uncultured Roseivirgaceae bacterium | reverse complement strand
TGTGTTTTAGCGCCCGGTACTCCCTGGGCAATAGCAGCTTTAACTTCCTGTCGAATATTTTTCTCCTGAACCTCCAGTTGTTTTAATAAGGCTTTCGAAGTCTCTGTTTCTTCATCCGCCTGAATCGCGCTGACGAGATCATTAACTGCAGCTTGCTTTTTCCTGTAGACTTCCTCATACTCATGATCAAGCTGCCGGATATTCTCGCCTTGCTCTGTTTGCAACGCCCGGTCCTTGAGTACCTGGTTATGAAATACCGGAGCCTGATTAAACAGATAAAACACAAAAACCATTACCCCGATGAACAGGATCATGAATTGCATGGGAATTTTTAGAAGTCCATTGAACATCAGTCCAAGTCGGCTTTCGGAAAGCGATTTACCTCCCAGGTACCGTGCCACCTGTGATTGATCCGTACCAAAATATGAAAGGAACAGAAATGTTCCCGCTATTAATCCTGACCAGATATTATAACGCTCATTCAGGTTAAACTCCAGATTAACAAGATCAAGCTTGCCCATTTCACCTGCAATCTGAACTGTGTCACCAAATGAAACATGGTCTGGTAAAAGTGTGCATGCATAAATTCCGGCCAGCAGCATCCCACCCATAACAACTGCCAATTGTTGACGTTGAGTTAAGCTGACCGCCTTAGTTCCTCCTATCGTTACATAGATAATAACCAATATTCCGATTAAAACTGTAGTAAGTGCAATAGGCCAGTCGAGGATTGTAGAGAGCACGATGGCCGGTGCATACAATGTTATTCCAACAGACAAGCCACGAAGTATGAGAAATAAAATAGCTGCGAGCGAACGGGTTTTAAGATCAAACCGGGTTTCGAGGTATTCGTATGCAGTAAAGACTTTGAGGCGATAATAAATAGGCACCATCGTAACTGAAATGATGATCATAGCGATTGGTAAGCCGAAATAGAACTGAAGAAAACGCATTCCGTCTTCGACAGCCTGGCCTGGTGTGGATAAAAATGTAATGGCACTCGCTTGCGTGGCCATAATGCTTACCCCAATCATCCACCATTTCATGGAATTATCACCTTTGAGATAACTTTCTACAGTGCTGTTGCTCCTGGTCTTCCACGTTCCGTATAAAACGATAAACGCAATTGTTCCAAAGAGTACAATCCAGTCAAGTATGCTCATCGGAATAACTGAGTTATAAAATAGTATACCCCAATCTGAGCGATGAGCACAATGGCCAAAAGCCAGTACCAACCATTCCATTTTCTAAATACAGGCGGCCGATCAGGGTTATGCATAACTAACGCAATATTCTTCGCAAAGAAAAGACAAAAAATTATCTAACCCTTGCCGGAACAAAGGTCTTATACAATCAGCATTTAATTTGTTTCAAAGGAGTTTTTACGTTTCGGCTGTACGTCAAAAAGCATATCCTACGTAAAACTGAAATACACGATTCTTGATAGCAGGAAAACCGCTCAGATCGGTATCATCAAAAATTTTGGTTATGCCATAATTCAATCGCGCACCAATATCAAAATGCTCGACCGGTCTGAATCCGAGTCCAAAAACAAGTGAGATATCCGGATTCAGCATTACACCATCGAGATCCTCATTAACTTTCACGCCATTAATTTCTCCTTCTTCCTTTGAGGAAAGTAAGATTCCGGTTTGAACTCCAACCTGCACCGACACTTTGTTTCCGGCTTCAAGCAGCAGCGGAATATTGATGTAATTTATTGTCGTTGTAGTTTTACCAACGCTTGGACCACCGGGTGAATCCTGGTAGTCATCTTTTTGTCCCTGACTTGAGAAAATTACTTCCGGGCGGAAGAAAAGCTTTTCAGATATCTTCGTGCGGCAAAACACACCTGCATGCAATCCGGTTTTAAAGCTTGACTCTGAATTAATGGAAGCGCTGAGTATTGAAAGGTTTAACCCGGCTTTAATTCCGAAGGAAGGTTTGTCCTGCGCCTGAGTTTGAATTGCAATTAAAAATAAAAGAATGATTATTGGGGTACGCATAGAATAAAGTTACCGGAAAGATAAATAAAATTAAAGCTTTCCCTTCTTCTTTTCATTCACGAGGTAAAACCCTTCCTCATCAAATTCAATAACTATTTTACGCAGCACGTCTCCCTTTTTAGAAAGAAAGTAGACCGTGTGTTTATAGCCGGATACCTGATCTTTGATGTCATCAACAAAACCCGCGAATAAATTAATCTTAACTCCAGGTTCTATCTTTCGTTTAGCTACCTGGATCTCATTGTCGCGAACAACTTTTATCTTTACTTCTTCCGGCAATTGTTTAAGAACTTCCAGTCGGGCCGACAAATGGGGTAATGGTGAATTGTCCGTCCTGTCGAGCGGTGTTTTTTGAAGCTGCACAGTTACAAAGTCAGCATTCACATCGGTTCGTTTGCGAAAAGACAACTCAAACGAAACAATAAACTCATCTTCCGCTTTGTACGGAACATCATCCTGAAATAGAAGAGCAACAAGTATCAGTATCTGGAACATGGGGAATTACGTATCAAATTTAACGAATGAAGGGTCAAAATCTATACCAACAACATATCTAAAAAAAACAGGGAACCTGATCGATTCCCCGCTTATATCACGCAAAATGCATTATTTATTCAATTTCCTTCCCTCCAGCCAGCGCAATCATATCGGTAAGCTCTTCAACAAGCTTGTCATTATCTCCGTTATAACCGACAGCCTTAAACCGGATATTACCCTCCCTGTCAAGCACAAACTTGGTTGGAATACCGGATACTTTGAACTGCTCAACAACTTTATTATCGTTATCCATCAGCACATCAAAGTTGTAACGTTTTGATGTCATGAAATCACTCGCATTCTTCTCCTTGTTTTCACCGTTTTCCCAGGTATCAATAAAAACAAATTTCACATTTGGATCATCTTTGAACTTATTAACGGCTAACTGCATACCCGGGAAGGATGCAATACAAGGCCCGCACCACGTTGCCCAAAAGTCAACTACGACAACCTTTCCTTTCCAGTCGGAGCTGGTGATTTTGTTACCGTTAATATCCTTAATCGAAAAAGCTGTTACCGATTCGTTCAGCATGGACTTACGAAGCGCTTCGAGCGCTTTTAAACGAACTTCTTTTTGAAGTGCCACCAAATACGTTTCGTAGCTTGCTTCAGATTTTCCATTTGCAAGATACAGGCGCTTCAACACCAGGCGGGTCTCCTCAAGCGAGCTGCCATTTCTTACAAAACTCTCCACTTCGCTAAGCGCTTTTGCCGGTGGCAATACTTTCTCGGCAAGCAATGAATATGCATTGTTCTGATCCGGGTCCTTACCTTCGTTAATGGTTATGGCCGCTTCCCTTGCAACCTCAAGTCCTTTCTTGTAATCACCAGTGCGATATAATGTCATGGCATAGGTATCAGCATACATGGCATACAGGCTCTTTCGTTCTTCATTCCATCTCTTTGTTGTCAAATAGTCTGGTTTAGGCGCAGTTGGTGCAGTCCATTCTGCTTTTACATAGTCAGTTGCAATTTTGGAAAATTCTGCAGCCAGCTTAGGTTCTTCACTTTTTTCCTGCATCCTCCAGGCGGCTGAGTTATACGTGCTTGCCTGCATTTGCCTGTTTTTAATCAGCGCTGCCTGTTGCTTGAACTCATCGTATTTTTTCTCAGCGATTAAATCCAGCAGCATACCGGCTTTTATCGATGCTACATTTGGCTCAAATGTTTTCCAATCCGGGCTGGTTGCAACATTCCTCTCTATCGTTGCGAGCAACTCTTTCCTGACCGCAGGATCCTTTTCTCCGTAAAATTTATTGATCGTTTCAAATGCTAACCATTTTCCAGTCGGATATTTTTCTTTCTTGAGGGAAGCAATAAATTTTGATTGTTCAGGTGCTTTTGCAGCTCCATACAAGCCCTCCAGATTAGAATAATCCATCTCATCTTTCAGGCCTGCTTTTAAAATTGCCTCGATTTCCTTTTGAACTCGTGCCTGGAAATCTTCTTTTTTAGCAGATCTGATTGCCATATAATAGCTTTGTAAATAAATCTTCCTGTTAGCCGGGTATGCGGCAAACTCTTCCTCATAGTCAGCGATTGCCTTGTCCAGGTTTTTTTCAATGCCCAGTTGCTCATCACCATACTGGTAAATAGCAGCCCGATACGCACGACTGCGATTAACCGGCTGACCATCTTTATAAAGCTGAATCAGGAATCCTTCACCAAAATTCGTGTCATACTTTTTATCTACAAAAAATCCCAAGTGGATAAACCGGGTAGCCGTATCGGTCACAATTGATGCTGTATACTTCTTTCCGTTTCTTTTCAGAATAACATCATCTGCTTTTCTGCCGATAACACCCGTCAGGTACACAACACCTTCAACTTTGCCCATGGTATTGGCAATGCTTCCTGATGGTATATAGGTAATTTGGATAACATCACCTGGTTTCGGTTTTTCCGGAGTGATGACAAAATTCTGCTGAGCCTGTGCCAGACCTGCAAAGACCAATAAGGCGATAAACGCTAGCTTTTGTTTTAACATATATGGGGGATTTTTAGTAGCTATGAAAGATAACATTTTAGGGACAGAACTGAAAGGCCAGTTTTGAGAGCATAAAAATTAAAGTCCCTTAATTAGCGACCAGCATCGCGCACACTAAAGTTTCGAAACGGGTCGACATCCTTTTTAAACTGTTCGAAGGCTGGCAGTGGCTTGTTCTTATAGAAATCGATTACTTCCGGTAAAAATTTTAAGCGGAAGGCGACCGTTTTGCAGAATGCTATTTCATCGGTATGCAAAACATCATCAATCCTGGCAAGCTGAAGTGCCCAGTACAAAGCCTGCTCCTTATCAACAATGGTATGCATGTCGCTCAGGCTGTTTTTGGAAAGAACTTCATTCAATTCCTTGTGATTTACACCCTGCTCGATCAGCAGATCTTTGATAAATGCCTTTTCGCTCACATCGAAATGGCCGTCCGCATTGGCCAGATGAATGAGCATGTTGATCTTTTTCTCTAAAACCTTGTTCATAGCGGGATAACAGAATTAGAATCAGATTATCAAGTTAAGGTTTTTAACCTTGCCGCAAAATCGAGTGAGATTAAGCGGCCAGTCTTAAAATTTAATTATCATCTTATACCAGATTTGAAAAAATGACAGGTTTAAGCGATTCGATAAATAGGCAGAGGCAAGTTGTAGCTTTAAAATACTATTATCATTGCATAAAATGCACAAGATCCAGAACAACAAGTTAAAAATACCTACTAAAACCTTCCCGCAGGGTTTCCCTGCATTTGCTAAATTTAAGCCATGGCGATTGACAATATCAATTCAAAGGAGTCCCTGCATCAGCTTTTCCCACAATTTCCAACAGACTTAATTGATCACCTCGAAAAAATCGGGCAGGTCGTTGAATTCCCTGAAGGCGAAAACATGATGCGCCCGGGGCAGTACTTTAAAAGCTCGCTGCTGATTCTGGAGGGCCGTGTTAAGCTCTATCGCGAAGGGGATGACGGTGAAGAATTCTTTCTTTACTTTCTCGAAAAAGGAAACGCTTGCGCATTATCAATGATCTGTGCTACAAAAAACGAAGCCAGTGCGGTAAAGGCAATTGCCGTAACTCCGGTTAAAGCACTCGCGATACCTATCCAGCACATGGACAGTTTAATGAAAGACCACAAGAGCTGGTACTATTTTGTGCTCGAAACATACCGCAGCCGCTTTGAGGAACTGCTGGAGGTGATTGATCAGGTAGCTTTCCGGTCGATGGACGAAAAACTTGAATTTTATTTGAAGCGCCAGTTTGATTCCATACAATCAGATACAATTGCCATCACCCACCAGCAGATTGCTGACGACTTGAATTCGTCACGCGAAGTGATATCCCGCTTACTTAAGAAACTGGAGGCCAGAAAAGTCATTTCTGTATCCCGAAATGAAATAACCCGTATTACCATGGCATAGTGACTAAAGTCACTGTACTCATGTTGTCCACCGGACAACTTTGCAAAAAAAGCAAGAATTATGGAAGACATTGGCAATTACGATAACCTCACTGCGGCCGATTTTCAGGCCCGGCTGAGTACCACACTCCAGGCAGTGTTGCTTGATGTACGCACGTCAAGCGAGTTTAATTCCGGATTCATTCCCGATGCGATCAATATCGATGTGATGAGCAACACTTTTTATGACGAGATTGCTGAACTCGATAAATCGAAAACTTATTTTGTTTACTGCCGCAGCGGTGGCCGAAGCATGCAGGCTTGCCTGAGCATGGCGGATGCCGGGTTTACCGTACTTAATCTGGCTGGCGGTATCAGTTCCTGGCCCGGAAAAATCGTAACACCATGAAAATGAAAACATGGTATTTGTGGGCTGCAGGGATATTGATTGGCGCTTTGGCCGGCTATGAATATTGGAACTATATAGGATGTGCCTCCGGAATCTGCGCCATTACATCCTCTCCTGTCAACAGCACATTGTATGGTGGCTTGATGGGACTTTTAACTGCCAATCTTTTCACATCATCCAAACGCGATGCTTCCGAGAGGAAATAAACTATTCAGCATCGTGCACCAAACCTGTCCGCGATGTCAAACCGGCCCGTTATTCGTTTCAGGTGCGTACGATCTGAAGAACTTTACGAAAATGCCGGAGAAGTGCAGTCACTGCGGTCAGCGTTTCGAACTTGAGCCGTCTTTTTATTCCGGAGCGATGTATGTAAGCTATGCGCTGCAGGTAGCGATTTTCACTACAGTGTATGTGGCGTTGCGTGTACTCCTTGATCCGGACATGGATGTATATATGTATTCCATCATCGCAGCGGTTATCGGATTGTTTCCCGTTACACTACGGCTATCACGTGCAATTTACCTCAACTTTTTTGTACGCTACGATCCATCCTTTGACAAGCGATAAGAAAATTAAGGCGTTATATTTTTCAAGACAGTGAAACCACTGTCTTTTTTTTATTCTTTTTCATCAGCGTGACCGTAGTCACAGTATCAGCCTGCCATGGCTAATACTTTTGTGCACATTATTTCCGGCACATGAACACTCTGATAAAAAGTATTCTGATATTATTCATCCCTGCCTGGGCAAACGCCCAGACAACACCCCTCACGCTACACGAGGCATTAAATGCCGCACAGCAGCAAAATCGGTCAATCAAACTATCACAACTGGATGTCGAAATTTCAAAGGCAAAAGTCAGACAGACACAAGCGGTGTTCCTGCCTCAGATAAATCTGAGTTATACAGCGCTGAGCACCAACAACCCGCTCAATGCATTCGGGTTTAAACTCCAGCAACAGGCGATTACCGCGACCGACTTTAATCCTGCCCTACTCAACGATCCTTCCGCAACAAAAACTTTTACCTGGAGTACATCTGATTTCTGCAGATACCCCTGATCAAACCGATTTTGCGCAGCGGCAGATACGGCTTTAGCTGTAACAACAGCTTCTTCCATTACCGTTTCAGCCCGGTGCGCGAGTTGCAATTGTGCGTAGGCTTTTTCGACTTCTAAACCGATGTATTGTTTTGTTCGCTCATGTTTCAGTTGAAACGCTTCTACGTGATTTCCTGCAGCTTCGCGCTGATAAACCATATCCATATTGAAGATGGGTTGTAACAGTTCAACTTTAGTCATGAAATTTTGTGTTGCGGAAGGATCG